>NZ_JBFTJT010000009.1:0-230811 GCF_056395565.1 Paenarthrobacter sp. 10L412
CTTGATCCCGCCGCCGCTCTGCCCGTTTTCGCTGCCTTCGTTGGTGTCGCCGCCGTTCCCGTCGCCTTCGCCAGTGGCATTGGTGGTTCCCGACTCATTACCGTTTCCGGTGGTGAGTCGGGGGTTGGTGGCGGTGTTCATGGCGGTGGTGAGGGTTTCGTATTGTTCCGCGGTGGCGAAGATTTCGATGTGGTGGAGCCCGTGGCGGCGTCGACGACGGAAGAACGCGCCTTGGAGTTGGCGGAGAACTTCCTCGGACGGTTCGGGACCGTCTTGGTCGATCGAATCGATCCAGCGTTTGGCCATTTTGGTGACGAAGTCCGGGTCGGATTCAACGGCCGTGGCGGTGAGGGCGTGTTCCATCCGGGTGAGGGTGTCGTCATCGGTGAGCAGCCGGACTTTGTCCAGTGCGCTGCTGATGATCGTCGCGGACCGGGTGGGTATGTGCGTGGTTTCGAGGGCCTGGGCGAGGATTTCCCGGCGGGGTGGGATGTGTTGCCCGGCGATTCCGGTCCGGGGGAGGACCTCGGAGGCCAGGGCGAGCCGGCGGTTGGCTTCGCTTTTGCTGATCCGCAGGCTCGCGCGCAGGAATTCCGCGGCGTTCCGGTAGCCGTCATCGGCCACCGCAGCAGCGTCTGCCGCGGTAACAGCCCCGACTGAGTCCGGGTCCGTGGTTCCGGGGTCGGTCCAGCCTGTCTGCCATCCCGTGCCCGCCGCGGATGAGGGCCGTGCCTGCTGGGCTTGCGTGCGGGTCCGTTCCACGGCGTGCGCCGCGATGACCTGCAGGTACTCCACGGTGCGGGAGATCTCCTCCACCCGCCCGGCGAACGCCGCGGCCTCGGCAAACCCGAACGTCAGGGCACCGGCCACAGTGAAGGAACGCAGATTTTCCAACGCCTCAACGCTGTCAGCCAGCGCACCCTCAAGTCCCAACGCACCGTCAATTCCCTGAGAAACGCTAAGCCCCTTGGAACCATCAAGCCCAGGGAAATCGCTCAGCCCAGGGGAAACAGGGACGACGTCAGGTCCAACTTTAGGCTCGACGTCACCAGGGTCAGAGAAGGGCCGTGGTTCAATGCCGCGAAGCAGCGCCATGGCCCTGGCGTTCTCCGAATCGGTGACTACCGCCGTCGGGCTTTCACAGCCCGCTTGGCCGCTGGCAGGACCGGCGTGGCTTCCTCGGGGAACACGCCGAGGGCGCAAGGCGGCGCCAGACATCGCTGCCCGACGCGCCAACATCTCCCCAATACTTCCCATGAATAAAGCCTCTCACCAGGGTCTGACATTTTTAGGGCCCAGCGCCGCTACCCTTTGGGTGCCGCAAGATTCCCAACCGTCTCGATGGATCAAACATGTGTCCAGTGTCAGACATTTTTGGCCCACGGATTGGCGTGGGCCCGGTTTCAGATTGCCCCTGCGATATCAATAGACTGACCCGGCCCGGACATGTGCAGTTCAGCACGGACCGGGCGCTTTCTGAAACCGAATTGGGGACCCATATTTTGACCACTACAGCGCCAAAAATCACCGTTGTCGTACCGACTTACAATGAACGGGAGAATCTTCCGCTACTGACGTCCCAGCTTGATTCACTGGGCATTCCGAATCTCCACGTGCTCATTGTTGATGACGATTCCCCAGATGGGACAGGGGAGGTCGCAGACAGGTTGGCAAAGCAATCGAATGGCGCCGTTTCCGTGCTGCATCGGGCTGAAAAGGATGGTTTGGGCCGAGCTTACGTGGCTGGGATGACCCGGGCGTTGGCACAAGATGCAGAAATTGTCATCCAAATGGACGCTGATTTATCCCATCCGGTGGCAGCAATCCCAGCCATGATTGACAAGATTCTGAAGGAGAATGCCGACGTTGTTATCGGCTCGCGCTATATTGCCGGGGGCTCTACGGCGTCGGAATGGCCCTGGCACCGAAAGGCACTGTCCGCTTGGGCCAACTTCTACGTGAGTGTGATCTTGGGGTTGAAAGTGAAGGACTGCACGGCCGGGTATAAAGCCTGGAGTGCTTTAGCCCTCGGCCTCATTGACGTCTCAACGATCAAGAGTGATGGCTATTCCTTCCAAGTCGAGATGAACTACAGGGCCGCTCAGCGGGCCCTTGAGATCACCGAGGTGCCCATTCATTTTGAAGAACGCGTGGAGGGGGCTTCCAAAATGAATCTCCGGGAGCAGCTTGAATCTGCGCTGACGCCATGGAAGCTTCGCCTGAAACGTGATAGTCCCGTTCTAGTGCCCAAGAGCTAGCCAGGCAGCCCCGCCCTACCGACCTCCGTACAGCGCCGCCTCAAGCAGCCGGTCAAAGCTGGCAGTCCCACTGCTCATCGGAGCAACGCTGATGACCGCGAGGAGTTTCTCGGAGCCGTCTTCCTTGGCACTTGCGACCCTTTTCACGTGCAGCCGCAAACCGGGAACACCGTTGATCAGCAGTGGGAGCTGCTCACCGCTCTTGATCAATTTCCGTAGCTGCTTTGTGGAGATCTTGTCGTCGGAGCTGCCCGTTAGCTCCGTGAGGGTGTCGTTGATCCGTTTTGCCAAGCCGCGCATCAGGCTCCTCTGGGCGGCGACGGTTGGAATGGTAAGGATCGCTGCGAACACGGCCGTGAACATCGAGGCTGGGCCAACGCTTCTCAGGGCAGGCATGAAGATCATCAGGGTCAGCCACAGGATCACAGCAAGAATGGTGAAAGTGACGAATTTGATGATGGGTTTGTCGCCTGGTTTCCTTACCCAGCGCACGATTTCAACAGCGTCGGACGCGTTCTCCATGGTCAGGATCCCTTCACTTCGAGGAGTGCTTCGGCCAGAATTACTGCCTCGCGGGCTTCCTTAAGATCGTTCCGCAATCCCAGATCGGTGATCTTCGCGGCGCCACCGCCGGTACCAGCAAGCTCGTAGAGGGCCCTGCTCAGGTTTTCGCGGTCCTGTGACAACCTCCGGGACGTATCCAGTTTGGCTCTGCTGACTTCAAGCTCCAGGAGCGAGCGGCCGATGGCGTCGCGTCGTCCCTGCATGAATGACAGTTTCTCTGTGAGCCGCAGGACCTGTGCACTGTGCATTGACCCCATCTGAACGGCAGTTCGTTGGAGCTCATGGAGGGCCGCCGACGTCTGAGGCTCGCCGGAGTGCCGGGCTAGTTCCTCATTGACGCGGACCAGTCTTCGTTCCCAGCCCCGAAGGGCCCGTTGATACCGTCCCAAGAGCAGCGAGATCGCCGACAGCGCCTTGTCAAGGGCCCTCGCCCGGGTGCTCAGGCTTGTGGTTGCCGCGTCCAACCTTGCGAGGAATGCGGCGTAATTGTCCGGGGAAGGAGCCTTGTTGTGAGGATCCATGCGTCACCTGCGCCCGATGCTCTTGCAACCAGGTTTGGTGCGGCACAACGCTCCCCAAACGCCCATGTCAAGAGAATAGAGGGTCCCCGCCCGTTGGCATAGGGCCCGTAGTCACAGCCTGCGGTCAGTACTGGCCTTTGATCACGAAGTACGACCCCCGGATTACCCCTGCCAGCTTGGACTTCTGACGGGCGAACTTGAAGCGCGATTCCAGTTCTGCTGGAACGTCCATGCCCTCAGCGAGCTTGAAACCGACCGCCCGCTTCCCGCCTTCCTCGATGCTGTACATGACGTTGATGGACAGCCCGGACTCGTAGAACACGTAGTCCATCCGCAAGCCGTCCACTTCGAAGGCCGTCGCCTCCAAGGGGCGGGAATCGATGACGATGTCGCGCTCTTCCTTCAGGATCCGGCTCACGCGATCCACGACTTCCGGCACCTCGCTGGCGGGACTCACGGTGAATTCATGGTCGTATTTGTTCTTGTAATAACGGGCCTCGTTGGCCCGCAACCCTGCAAGCGTCTCGGCAACCGGAGAAGACTCCAGGCCCTCGGTGGAAACGTTCTTGAAGTCAACGATGTACGGCAATTGCTCTCCTCGTCAGATGTCTTGGGACCAACCCTAACGTTCCACACCGACACCGCGGTGTTGAGGCGAGGAATTGGGTGAGGAAAACGCACGACGGCGGGAGGTCGCCGTCGTGCGTTAAGCGAAGCAGGTATCGGGAGGGACTCCCTCCTGATACCTGCTTGGCCTAGCGTGGAGCCATGGATAATCGAGCGGAGGTCCGCGAATTCCTGATCTCACGGCGTGCCCATGTTGCCCCTGAGCAGGTTGGACTGCCCACTGGGACCAATCGCCGGGTGAAAGGCTTGCGGCGTAGTGAAGTGGCCACGCTTGCCGGGTTGAGCGTGGAGTATTACACGCGCCTTGAGCGTGGCGCGATCAGCGGAGCTTCCCCGCAGGTTCTTGAGAGCATCGCCAGGGCGTTGTGCCTGGACGACGCCGAGCGGGCCCACTTATTCGACCTCGCCCATGGGGCCAGTCCGGTGGCCCGCCCGCCACGGCGGCGCAACTCCAAGTCCTACGTTCCGCATCAGAGCCTGCAATGGGCGCTCGATGCTGTCACCGCTGGTCCGGCGTTCGTTCGCAATGGCCGGATGGATCTGTTGGCGGTCAATCCCTTGGCGCGGGCGTTCTACAAAGATTGCTACGACATGCCGGGTCAACCGCCGAACATCGCGCGATTCACGTTCTTGGATGAACGCGCCCATGATTTCTATCCGGATTGGGATGCGTTCGCCGAGGTGACCGTGTCAATCCTGAGGACTGAAGCAGGTCGCGACCCGCACAACAAGGAACTTCATGACCTCATCGGTGAGCTGGGAACCCGAAGCGATGAATTCCGGAAACGCTGGGGTGCACACAACGTCCGCCACCATGGGACGGGTTTCAAGACGTTCAATCACCCCGTTGTGGGCGAGCTGACGCTAGCTTATGAAGGGTTGGAAATGGCCGCTGAGCCCGGCTTGACCCTGACGATCTACAGTGCGGAACCGGGGTCGCCTTCGGCGGAGCGCCTGCAGTTGCTCGCTTCGTGGGCTGCCAGCGAGTATGGCACCGCAGCTCAGGCTGAGCCTGAGAGGGCTGCCTCGGACGGCTGAGGTGACCGTTCCTTCCGCAGCAGGATGGTGAGCGGGAGAAAATACAGTGCCGCTATGCACGTACCCACTACCACAGGGCCCGTGGCACCGAGCGCGGACTCGAGGGCGAAGCCAGCGATCCAGGAGCCCACTGCGGTGCCGAGGTTAAACGAGGATGTGCTGAGGGCCGAGGCGAGCGTGGGTGCGTGGTGGGCATACCCGACTGCTTTGCCTATGAGGATGGGGTTGGTTGCCATGCCGAACAGACCCAGCAAGAAGATGAGGATCACCGTCAGCACGGCGTTGCCTGAGAGCAGGCAGAGTGCCCCGAGCACTAGAAACGTCATTGCAGCCGAGACGAACAGCGCCGTGAAGGGGCGGTGCGCGCCAACATGGCCACCGACGTTGGAACCGATGAACGCTCCCACTCCATAGCCCACGAGAACCAGCGGAACCGCTGCTGCTCCCATGCCCGTGTTCTGTGTCAGGAGCGGAGAGATGAAGCTGTAGGCCGCAAGGGATGATCCACACACGATTGCGCAACCTGCAAGGACAAGCCAGACCCTGGCGTCACGCATGCTCGCGATCTCGGCCCGAACTGAGGGGATGGGGCCAGAGGAAGGCCCGACGCCGACCAAACGGTAAACAACCAACGCCGCCACGAGTGCCAGGACGGTGAGGATCCAGAAAGGGCCTCGCCAACCGATCGACTGGCCGGCAAATGCCCCCAACGGAACACCGATCACGTTGGCGAGCATGCCACCGCCCAGGACCACCCCCAACGCGCGGGAGGCGGAAGCGGCACCAGCCGCCTTAGCACCCACGACGGCGGCGACGGCCCAGAAGGCTCCGGTGGCCAGAGCCGTCAGGAACCGGGCCCCGAGTATCACTGCGAAGTCGGTGGTAAGAGCAACGATGACGTGTCCAACGGCGAAAACCACCAACGCGAGGCTAAGCGTGACGCGTCGCGGCATCTTGAGGGTGAGGATCGACATGGTGGGCGTTCCAACGATCATGCCAACCGCGAAGACGGTAATCATCAACCCGGCATTTCCTACCGTGATACCCAGGTCCTGGGCGATCTCTGGAAGGATCCCGGCCACCACGAATTCTGTGGTGCCCATGAGGAACACGCCCGCGGCAAGCACGTAGGTAACAAGCGGCAGGCGACGGGTTGTTGGTGCACGCCAAGTATTAGTGGTCATGATTCCAGACCATCACAGGCATTCAGCCTGAGGGAGTCCCGGTTGATGGGGGTTCTCCGAGGGACTCTGTGGTACTCCACGTGGATCAATCCCGCGGCAGATTCGATTGGGTCTTGCCAAAGAAATAGTAAGCATGCTTATGTATTGCTGTTCCGCCAAGTCAGCGGGTTGAATCCATTCCCCGTCATGATCCCGGAACCCATGCCCGGTGATGCAGGCCGCTGGGCACCAAGTGCAACACAATCAGATTCCAAGGAGACATCATGCTCGCCAGGGAGAACATTGACCGTCTGATGGGCCTCAACGGAAACGTTCGGACCACGGAGGGGGACAAGGTTGGGTCAATCGGCACGTTCTACACCGATGACGACACGGGGGAGCCAACATGGGTAACAGTCAAAACCGGTCTTTTCGGCACTTCTGAATCGTTCATTCCCTTGGAGGGAGCCACCGTTGAGGGCGACGACGTCCTGGTTCCCTACAGCAAGGATCACATCAAGGACGCTCCCCGCGTGGCCGAAGACGGGCACCTCGATCCCAGTGAAGAAGAGCGGCTTTACAACCATTACAGCATCCAGGACCGGGGTGGTTTCGAGGGTCAGAATGACTACGGGAACCGGAGCGCTGGAGTGGACACGAGCGCCGGAGTGGACAGCGTCGGCGGTATGGACGTTGACACCGCCGGAACGGCACGCGGGGGCGACGATGCCATGACCCGTTCTGAAGAGCGGCTCAACGTCGGGACGGAAAGGACAGCGGCCGGACGGGCGCGTCTTCGCAAGTACATCACCACCGAAAATGTGACTACCACCGTGCCGGTCGAGCGCGAGGAAGTCCGCCTTGAGCGTGAGCCGATCACGGATGCCAATAAGGGAGACGCCATGTCCGGCCCTGACCTCACAGAAAGCGAGCATGAGGTCACGCTTCACGAAGAGCGGCCGGTAGTGGATAAGGAAACCGTCCCTGTGGAGCGCGTGCGCTTGGAAAAGGACACCGTCACGGATGAAGTCCCCGTCAATGAGGAAGTCCGTAAGGAAAACATTGAAACTGAAGGCACGCGCGATACCCGCCGCTGAAGCGTGCGGCACCTGCCGCACCACTGAGGGGTCAACGCCCGACGGCGGGAGGCCGCCGTCGGGCCCTTATCCAGCCAGCTGGTCCTACCGCAGAAGCCCAGGCGATGGGACGATTTCCCTATGGGCGATGAAGAGAAGAAGGGCCCTGGCGTGCCCTTGGGCGCAGGGTCAGAGGAACGCGATCAGTGGCAGGATACGGATGCTGGATCTCCGACCACACAGCAGATGAGGACCATCGGCCAGCGTCGGCGGGAGGCCGAGCGCAAGCTCGATCAACACCTGGAGGAAGCCAAGCACAAGGCTGAAGCCGCGGATCCGGACGATCAAAAAACGGAATCGTAACTGCGCCGCTTTTCAGCGGCTGGTTTCGGGGTGCTTTCTGGGCGCCGGATGATCCGTCCCCGGGCCGCTTTCGGAGATGGCCTGTTGTGGGAGCTGGTCAGTACCTTGCTCCGGGTGTTTCGGCCTGCGCAGCGGCGTGTCACTGCCATGGGCTTCGCCGTGATGGAGCTGCAGGGCGCAGTGGATCAGGGGAAAGTGGCTGAACGCTTGCGGAGTGTTGCCGAGTTGTCGTTGGGTCCTGGGATCCCATTCCTCGCTGAGCAGCCCAACATCGTTTCGGAGCGTCAACAGTCGCTCGAACAGTGCGGTTGCCTGGCCGGCGTGGCCAATGCCCAGCAGCGCGTCCACCAGCCAGAACGAGCATGCAAGGAAGACTCCCTCATCGCCAGGCAGGCCGTCGTGGCCGGACTCGGTTCGATAGCGCAGCACCAGACCATCATCGGTCAGCCCTTCCTGGATGGCTTTCACAGTGCCCGCAACCCGTGGATGGCGGTGCCCCAAAAAGCCAACCCGGGGGATGAGGAGCAGGCTGGCGTCCAGCTCCTTACTGCCGTAGGACTGGACAAAGCTGTTGAGCTCTTCATCGAACCCCTGCGTCATGACCTCTGAGTGGATTTGCCTGCGAAGCGCCGCCCAGCGGTCCGCGGGGCCGGGCAATCCCGAAGTTCTTACGGCTTTGACCATGCGATCCGCAGCTACCCATGCCATGACTTTGGAATGCGTGAAATGCCGGCGGGGGCCGCGCATCTCCCACAGCCCGTTATCCGGTTGGTCCCAGGCCCCTTCCAGGTACTCCATCAACGCCACTTGAATGTCCCAGGATGTGTCCACGGTGCCCGGCGGGGAAGCTGCCCTTGTCAGCGAGAGTCCGTCCAACACTTCGCCCCAAACGTCCAATTGCAGCTGGGGAGCTGCGGCGTTCCCGGTGCGGACTGGCCGGGAATTTTCGTAGCCCGAAAGCCACGGGATCTCTGCCTCCGGCAATCTTCGGGCGCCGTCCAGGCCGTAAACGATCTGCAGCTCGGAAGGATCGCCCGCCACAGCACGGAGCAGCCATTCGCGCCACGCTGCTGCTTCTTCCGTGTATCCGGCGGCAAGCAACGACTGCAGGGTCAGTGTTGCATCGCGGAGCCAGCAATAGCGGTAGTCCCAATTGCGGGAACCGCCCAGTTGCTCGGGAAGGGACGTTGTCGCAGCCGCAACGATGCCGCCCGTGGGGGCGTAGGTCAGCGCCTTGAGGGTAATCAGGGATCGCTCCACCGGGTCCTTGTACTTGCCCTCCATTTCGCTTTGATCAATCCACTCGCGCCAGAAGGATTCCGTGGCGTGAAATGCTTTGGCTGCATCGATACGCCGGGGCTCCGGCTCATGGCTTGGTGCCCAGCGAAGCACGAAGGGGATGCGTTCCCCGGCGCGGACGCTGAAGTCACTAACCGTGCGCATGTCCTGGCCCATTAGAGGAGCGGGCGTCGTGAGATAGGCGGAATCGGGCCCCGCCACGGCGCTGATTCCGTGCTTGGTGTGACGCACCCACGGGACCACGCGACCGTAGTCGAAACGGAGAATCAACTCGCCACGCATGGCCACCTCGCCGGACAGGCCTTCCACGATCCGCACGAGGTCTACAGCGTCGTCGCGGACGGGCATGAAGTCGGTGACACGGACCGCGCCGCCGTCCACTTCCCATTCCGTTTCCAGGATCAGGGTGTCCGGACGGTAGCGGCGCCGCGTGCAGTTTCCGCCGTTCCGCGCCCCTGCATCTGTGGGCGCGAGGAGCCACCGGCCAGCTTCAGGGGTATGCAACAAGGCGGCGAAGCACGCGGGAGAGTCGAAGCGCGGCAGGCACATCCAGTCAATGGATCCGTCGCGTGCCACCAAGGCCGCCGTATTCAAGTCCCCGATGATCGCATAGTCCTCAATTCTGGCCATGGCATCAGATCCTTAAATCAGACGGCGTCGAGTATGCCCTGACCGTACCCTTTTGCCTCACGCACCTCAACGGATGCGTCGGTTATTCAACTGCTGCGCCGCCATCACCCATCAATCGGCTGAGGCCGTCAAGAATTAGGTTCAGTCCAAAGTCGAATTCGTCGCCGAAGTCGTAGCCGGGTTTGAGGACATGCTCGACGGCGATCTCCACCATGCGCGGGTATTCCCCGGTTGAGAATCGCTCCATGATGGGGGTGGTGATTTCGGCTGCAGTATCCCTGCCTTCGAACGGCAAAGCTGCTTCCTGGAGGGCGAAGCCGTAGATGTAACTGTCCAGCGCTGCGTACGCGTGGGCGGTCAGTTGGATCGAAAATCCTGCTGCCCGCAAAGTGGCCAGCGTCGCCTCGTGGTGTCGAAGTGTTGCGGGGCCAGGGGAGGAGCGGCTTTCCAGCAGCCCCACCGCCCACGGATGCCGGGTGAGGGCTGCGCGCATGGCGTGTGCCCGACTGTGCATTTCGTCCCGCCAGTTCCCGGAGGGCGAGGGCAACTGAACTTCGCTGAACACCATGTCCACGATGCCGTCCAGGATCTCGTCCTTGTTAGCCACGTAGTAGTACAAAGACATCGGCTTGGTGCCCATGCTCTGCGCGAGAGAGCGGATGGTCAGCGCCGATATCCCCGATTCGTCTGCGAGTTCCACAGCGCATGTGAGAACCCTTTCGCGGCTAAGAGGAAGGCGCTCCGGGCTGACGGCTGACACTGGATCTCCTTTGGGTGTTCCGTTTTGGTACATTGTACGGTAGCGTCTTTAGTACAGCGTACGAAAAGTAGCTGAACTCCTGAAAGGAACGGCCATGACCACTGGTCAGCAAGCCAAGGAAACGTCTGCATCCAACGTGGCACCCACATCGGAAGACACAATGCGGGCCATCGTGCAGGATGCCTACGGCTCCGCCGACGTCTTTCGTCTGGCGCGCATCCCCAGGCCTGAGGTGGCGGGCAACGAGGTGCTGGTCCGCGTCCACGCTGCAGGGCTGGACCGTGGGACCTGGCACATCATGACCGGGAAGCCTTACGCCCTGCGTTTGGCCTTTGGGTTCCGGGGCCCCAAGAATCCCGTACCCGGGCTCGACCTCGCCGGGACCGTCGAAGCGGTTGGACCGGAAGTAACCCGCTTCGCGGTCGGGGATCAAGTCTTCGGCGTGGGAAAGGGTTCCTTCGCCGAGTATGCACTAGCCGGGGAAGACCACCTCGCCCTCAAACCTGCAAGCATCAGCTTCGAGCAAGCCGGAGTGGTTCCCGTTTCAGCCTGCACCGCCCTTCAGGCGCTTCGTGCAGGTGGGATAGAAGCCGGGACAGCAGCAGGGCAATCCGCGAAAGGCCTCAAGGTGCTGATCACTGGCGCCTCCGGCGGGGTTGGCGGCTACGCAGTGCAATTCGCTAAAGCCGCAGGAGCTGAAATTACCGGGGCTTGCAGCAGCGGCAAGGTGGACCATGTGCTGTCACTCGGCGCCGACCACGTGATCGATTACGCCAAGCAGGACTTCGCGGACGGGTCTGAGCACTATGATGTGATCATCGATCTCGCGGGAAACCCCAGCCTGAAGCGCCTTCGCCGGGCGCTCACCCACAGCGGAACGGCAGTCCTTACGGGCGGGGAAGAGGGCGGACCGCTAACTGGTGGCATGGACAGGCAGTTCCGGGCACTGGCCCTGTCCCCGTTCATTAGCCAAAAACTGACCATGATTGTTGGCACGGAGCGTTCGGAGGACCTCGAGTACCTCGCCGGGCTCCTTCAAGCCGGAACCATCGTCCCGGCTATCGACCGAAGCTACGCCCTTGACCGCGTTCCAGAAGCCATGCGTTACTTCGACGCCGGCAAAACACGCGGAAAGATCGCCATCACCATCTGACCGGCTGGTCACCAAGGGGCATGGACAGTGAGGGGTCAACGCACGACGGCGGCAGGTCGCCGTCGTGCGTTTGCGTGAAGTCTGGAATCAGCGCCACGAGGCATGTTACGACTGTTCCTGGGAGCGAACCCGGCGAGTCCAAGGAGCAAATCATGGCTGAAGAAAAGCCTGTCCTCGTGGTCGGTGCCACCGGCTACCTTGGCAGTCAGGTGGTTGATGCACTGCTCAAACGCGGCAAGAGCGTCCGGGCGCTGGTCCGGGCAAAATCCAACGCGGGCAAGCTCGAAGCCAAAGGTGTGGAGATCGTCCGGGGCGACATGCTTGATGTGGCGTCCCTGATCCACGCGATGACGGGTGTAGCCGGAGTGATTTCGACTGCCGCCGGGTACACGCGGAACGACAAGAACGCCAACGCGATAGACACTTTTGGCTACAGCAACCTGGCCGTCGCCGCCAAACAAACGGGCGTTCCCAGGTTTGTTCTCATCAGCATCCTCACCTGTGATCTGACGCCCCAGGTTCCGCACTTTTGGCACAAGAAACAGGCCGAGGACACGTTCGAACAGCTGGGCGTCCCTTTCGTGGCGCTTCGTCCGGGTGCGTTCTTCGACCAGACCGCTGGGATGGGCGGTGACCCTCTGGAGAAGGGCCGCGTCATGTGGATCGGTTCCAAGGACACCCCGCTGACCTTCGTCCTCACCAGCGACCTCGCGGGTTACCTTGCGGATGCGGTAGATGCGGAGATAGTTGATGGCGAACGCATCGACATCGGCTGGACCCGACCCGTCAGCATGTCAGAAGCGGCGGGCCTCCTGTCCAAACACGGCGAGGCGGGCGGCAAGGACATCAAGATCATGGCCGTTCCGACGCCGGTGCTCAAAGGGTTGGGCAAAGTCACCTCGCGCTTTGCCCCACTGGTAAGCGACATGGCCAGCATGTCGGCTTGGTTCGAGACGGGCCGATACGTTGCCAACACGAGCCGGCAAGCTGAAGTTTTTGGTTCGCCGCCCACTCCCGAGGACGCCATCGCGCGGTTTGCAGCCAGTTTCGGGCACTGAACGACGGCCACTTCGGCACGCCTGGTAAGCGAACAATGACGGGCACAATCTTTCGCGCGTCGCAAATTGGGAAGTATGCTTACGATATCGACGCAGTTCCGTGATCACCCGTTCGCGGGCCGGTCGGAAGTGAGAGGAGCACGACATGAGAATAGGTTCTTCCATAGCACTGATCGCCATTGGAGCGATTCTGGCCTTTGCGCTTGCCCCCGGACTCATCCCCTTCGTGGACCAGGTCCTGATCGGTTACATCCTGATGGCTGTAGGCGTATTGGGCCTGATCATTTCCATCATCATGGCAGGCCGCACCCGGCGTACGGACCATGTCGTGGAGCGGCGCGATGCCCCAGAGACCATCATCGACCGGCGCCCGCGTCCCGAAGTTTAGCTCTCTCTAAAGCAAGGAAAAACGCACGACGGCGGAGGTCGCCGTCGTGCGTTTTCTTGCGTGCGGTCCGGGCGCAAAAGCTCTGACGGAACACTGTCGCCGTTCCCCTCAGCCCAGTGGTGCTTCCCAGGCGAATCCGTCAGGGTCGGTGAAGGTGCCTGCATCGCCGCTGATGAAGAGCCGGTGAGACCCGGTGCCGTCAGGTGATACGCCGGCGGTCTTGGCCAGCGAGCCACGTTTGTTGAGCGTCAGCTTGATGGGGCCGGTATCAAACTCGACGTACCGGCTTCCGAAACTCTTGGCCAAGGTGAGGCCTCGGTCCAGATAGAACTGCTTGCTTGCAGCGACATCCGCGACTCCCAGTTGGAGCACCATCGCATCAATCTGCAGATCGGCCGGACCGGTGTCTTTCTTCGACGAGGAGGCGACTGTCCAGATGGTGCCGTCTGGAGCTTGAACTACTCCGCCGTACCCCCACAGCGATTTAGCGGCCGGCTTGATGACTGTCGCGCCGGCGTCGCGGGCGTTGTCCATAAGACTGTTGACGGTGGCCGGCTGGGAGACGACAAGCGACATCGTAAATCGGCGAAAGCCGGTGGCCGGCGCCTCGGATGAACGTACCTGAACCCTGCCGCCCATGCTGAAAACGTCGGTGTAGAAGGCCTCCGCCACCTGAGTAGTGGGAGCGACCTCGAGAATTACAGATTCGATGGCTGCCATGTCAATCATCCTAGTGAAGAACCAGTGGTCACGGCTGAACACCACGTAGGCTGCTGGCATGGAGAAGTCATTCGATGTAGAACTCGTAAACCAGGATGAGTACTTGGTCCGCTGGGCATCCGAAGGGCAGACCGGGGAATCCGTCTTTCGGATCACTCCGGAATTCCTGACTGATGCCAGGCTGGGCGGCCAGGATGGGCAGCTTATTACTGAAGAAACGGCCAACTTCCTTGCCGAGCACCAACCCGTGATCGACTTCCCCCAGACGGTTGATCTGGAAGAGATTGCGGCAGCTTACCCCGACTTCGCACAGCAACTGCGGAGCCGGCTTGAGGCCCGCTGACCCAACCCGCTGACCTAACCCACCGACTCGTCCACGCGGAGGTCGTACTGCAGGTGCCCCCGGTGCACCCTCACTCCGGCCGTAGGGACGTGGGGGACCAGCTTGGCTCCTGGCATGAGATGACTGACGGGCTGTAAGTCCAGCAGGACGCCACCCAGTCGCTGTTCCCAGCGATAAGCGATTCCGGCAGCGGGCAGCCATTCCTCCATGTGGTTTCTTCCGAAGTGAGGGTATTTCCGGCTTCCCGGGCCAATCCGAACGTCCACTAACGACTCCACGCCGGCGGCGTGCAAAAGGTCCTCAAAGTCGGCCTGGGGTGTGGCGCCATGCCCAACAGTCAGCAGTTTCTGCTCGTTCGGCATCGGCTTGCTCAGCATTGGAACTGGACGTCAAACTCTTCCCGCTTGCGTCCGCTCGAGGTGGTTGCGGCGTCGAGCACGGCCTGTGCCGCCTCTTCCAGCCGGGAAACGTGGAGCACCAGCCCTGGTATTTGAATGACGCGAAGTTCAAACCAGCCGTCGGTGGCCAGCGTTACCCTTGCCGTCAGTGTAATTGCGTTGACCCGGCAGGCTTCGGTGGTCACGAGTCTGGAGCCAACAAGTGTGAGAGCCAAGCTGACCTCCAGGGCAGCGGAGCGACAGGCGCCTACTGCTTGACTCACTTGAGCATACAGAAACTTGCATGCGCGATGTCAATAAGATTCGCTGAGTTTCGCGGTTGTGTCAGCTGTCCACGTTGGCTGTCAGAAGCTCACCGTTGAAGTACTCCAGCTTCCAGCCATCGGAGGCGTGGTGATGGGCGAGGTTCAGTACGGCATTGTGGACGCTGTCCAGCGTGCGTCCAATCGCGCGGCTCAGTGACAGTCGGATCAACGTACCGTGGGTTACCACCAGGACGCGCTGTCCCGAAAATTCCTGTGCCAACTGTTCCAGGGCATCCATACCGCGGCTGGCCGCGTCATCATCGCTCTCGCCGCCGCGGAAACCGCCTGGGATGCGAAGTGCTTCGAGTTCCGGGCCGGCTTGCAGGCCTTCTGCAGGTCCGAAGCTTCGCTCGATGAGCTCGGGAACCCGCCCGGCCACCGTGAGGCCCAAGCCTTCTGCGATCAAGTCCGCCGTTTCTGCCGCACGGCTCAACGGCGAGGAAACAATGGCGTCCCATTGGTAATTGGCCAGTGTGGCAACGGCTTCACGCGCCTGTTCGCGGCCGACGTCGTTCAGTGGAATGTCAGTGGCACCCTGCAACCGGCGCTCCGCGTTCCAGTCGGTCTGGCCATGGCGGACGAGGGCGAAGGTAGTAAGGGTCATGCCTTCCATTGTGCCTTCCGGCCGTCCGGGCCGCAGTTCCGTGCGTCACGTAAGGAAAACGTCCGACGGCGGGAGGTCGCCGTCGGACGCTTGTTGCGGTTGGCGTCAGGCGGCGTCGTGGATGGTGATCCGGTACCCGTCCGGATCTGCGAAGGTGAAGGTGCGCCCGAAGGGTCCGTCGATGGGTGCTGCCGTGATCTGCGTGCCGTGGGCGGAGAGCGTGTCATGGAGTTCCTGGGCGTCGGTGGCCCGCAGCCACAAGGCAATACCTTCGCCGGGTTGCGGGAGCGAATCCAGCTCGGTTTCCGGCAGTGGCTCCCGCACCGCAAAGGCCACCGGTTTGGTGTCAAAAACGACGGCGTGCGGCGGACCGGCCACCGAGCGCGTCAGCCCGAGTTGCTGCTCGTAGAACAGTGCCGAACGCTCAAGATTGCGGACCTGCAGGGAAATGAAATCTGGACCGATTGTAGCCATGCTTGCTCTCCTTGTTATGTCAGTATGTTGACATGGACAAGCTATGTCAGAATGTTGACATGAGTCAAGACGGCAGTGGCGTGGATCTGGACACCTCCCTGGGTTATCTCCTGAAGCAAGTGCACAGTGCTTTGCGGAGCGCAATGGACGCCGCCCTCCGACCCCTCGGAATGACGGTGTCGCAGTACGCATGTCTTGAGCTCCTGGCGCAACGTCCAGGCCTTTCCAATTCCGATCTTGCCCGCGGAGCCTTCGTGTCCCGGCAGTCAATGAACGTGCTTTTGCAGGCCCTGGAACGGGACGGGCTGGTTTCAAGGCCGGAGCAGCCTGTCGCCGGGCGGGCACTCCCCGTGAAGCTAACTCCATTGGGTAGTAAGCGACTGAAGGCAGCGAGTGAGGCTGCCAACGAGGTGGAAGATCGGTTGCGACAGGGGTTGACTGCCAGCGAGCGGCGGCATTTGCAGGCCCTGCTCGTGTCGCGACTTACGGCGCTCGCGGAGGACTAATCGGCCTCCTCATTGATGACGCGTTTCCCTTCCGGGCCAATACTAAGTATCCTGATGACTTGTCTGGTGAATCCGGATGATGCTGTTTGACGCAGGACTGCTCAAGCCGTAGCGGTTTCGCCGAACAGGGCGGCTGCGCGGCTCTCGTGAAAGTTTGATCGGCGGCGTTGCCTGGTAGCAGCGGACCCTGTTGGGGTCCGAGGCACGCAGGTGGGCCTGAAGGGCGTGACAATTCGTGGGCAACAATGACGAGGCCGTGGAGTTCCACGTGACCGATGCCAGTGTGGCTGCCACCATCGCTGGCCGCTATCAGCTGGGACCTGTTTTGGGCCGAGGAGCTATGTCCACGGTGTACCGGGCCACGGACTTGCTCCTTGGCCGGGACGTAGCAATCAAGATCTTTCTGCCTGGCTCTGGCGACGACTCGTTCAGGGCCCGCCAGGAAACCGAGATGAGGTTGCTCGCCGCCTTTGACCATCCAGGCCTGGTGGCGGCCTTCGATGCGGGCGTGGATACCCGCAATGGCGAAGAACGCGCCTACCTCGTCATGGAACTCGCAGAGGGTCGTGACCTGAAGGCCGTACTATCCGACGGGCCCCTGACGCATCCCGAAACCACCCGCATCGGCGTGCGACTCGCTGGCGCCCTTGCCCAGGTGCATGCCCAGGGCGTCATTCACCGCGACATCAAGCCGGCGAATATCCTGGTTTCCGAGGGGGCAGATGGCACCGAATCTGTGAAACTGGCGGACTTCGGCGTCGCCCTGGTCATGGACGATAGCCGCCTCACCGCAACGGGCTTCACCGTCGGCACAGCCCAGTACCTCAGCCCGGAGCAGGCACAAGGGCTGCACCTGACGCCTGCCAGCGACATCTACTCTTTGGGTTTGGTGCTCCTGGAGTGCCTCACCGGCAAGCCCGAATACCCAGGAACCCCGGTGGAGACGGCCTCGGCACGACTTCATCGGGCACCCGAGATCCCGGAAGAACTTCCCAACGGGCTGCGCGGACTCCTCCAAGCAATGACGGACATGGATCCGGACCGACGTCCGACGGCGGGCGACGTTGAAGAGGTCCTGGCGGGCCGACGTCGGAAGCTGCCGCCTATGGCAACGGAAATCCTGCCGGTAGTTTCAGCGGCGCCTGCAGTCCCATCGAAGCCGGCTTTGCCGTCGCGGCCGCCGCATGTGGTGCCTTCCCGTCCGAACGTGGCTGCTTCGGCCCCGGGAAGGCGCGCTTCCGCTACGGGTCCAAGGGCTTTTGGGAAGCAGCCCAAGGTGCTCGCCGGGCTGGTTGCGGCTGCCCTCGCCGTTCCGGTCGCGTTGGCGTTGCTCACCAATGGCGTCTTTTCGTCGGAACCTTCAGCCGAACCGACGCGGAAGGTCGATCCCGGTGTCTCCGTTGTTGAGTCCCAACCGGGCGGGCCGACGACTCCGGTGGAAACGGCTCCGCCGGCGGTGGCGCCTGCAGTCGAAGTTGTGGATGTGCAAGATCAGCAGCCCGTTCCGGCGCCAGCCGTTCAAGCCACCTTGCCTGCCCAAGATGGTGCAGGCACTGATCCCCAAGATCTCGCGGACGCCAAGAGCGGCGGAAAGAGCGAAACCAAGCCTGAAAAAGGTAAGGGGAACGGTCACGGGTAACGCCTGAGGCGGCCAACGCACGACGGCGGAGGTCGCAGTCGTGCGTTTTCTTGCCTAACTTGCCGCTAGGGCTCGGACGGGAAGCTCACCGCCACCGTGGTTCCGCCGCCTGCAGTTTCCGAGAGGGTGAGTTCGCCGCCGTGGGCCTTGGCGATGCTGCTGCAGGTGGCGAGTCCCAGGCCGGAGCCCGGTCCGTCGCCTTGGCGGCGCAGGCGCACCAACGGTTCCAGGACCTCGGCCCGGTCCTCCGGGTTGATGCCTTTGCCGTTATCAGCCACGAAGATGGTGGCGCCATGGTAATTGGAGACGCCGCTGATCCGGACATGCAGATCCCTTTCAGGGCTGCGGTAGTTCATGGCGTTGGACAGCAGGTTCTGCAGCAATGTGCGCAGTTGGCCCTTGTCTGCCTGGAGGTTCAGGTCCTGCACTTCAAGGATGTCGTACTCGATGCCGAGGTCCCGGGCCACCTCACCCGCCGCCTCTTTAAGTGAGACCTGCTGCGGCTGGATGCCGCCGCCCACCCTCGAGTAGCTCAGGACATCTTCCAGCATCCCCAGCATTCGGCGGCCACTCGCCCCGATGCGGCTCAGGTATTTGGCTGCCGCGCTGTCTGTCTGGACGTCCGGGTCGTCCTCCACCAACTCCACATAACCCAGGATGGTGGTGAGCGGAATCCGGAGATCGTGGCTGACGCGGCCCGCGAAACCAGCCAACTTGGCGTTGCTCTCCCGCAGCTCTGCATAGGTGCGGTCCAGTTGGATGGTGCGGTGCTGCAGCTCCAACAGCTCCACCACCTGCTTGGCCAGGACTTCCAGCATGCTGACTTGCTCGGGCCGTATCTCTTTGGGTTTGTCAGAGAAAACGCACAAAGTGCCGGGAACGAATCCTGATTCTGTTTGCAGTGGAACCGAAGCGTAGAACCGAACCCGGCCCAATTCACCGGTGACGAACGGGTTGTCAGCGGACCGCGGATCCAGCGAAGCGTCGGGGATAACGGTGATCTCGCGGGAGAGGAACACCTTGGCACACATGGAATCTTCGCGCGAGCACATCCCCGGTTCCACGCCCCATGCGCCAATTTGGTATTGGTATTCGGCGCTGATGATGTTGACTACCCCGAATGGGGCGCCGCAAAGCTCAGTGGCAAGGCGCACGAGGTTCTGCAGCGCGCTCATGACGGCGGAGTTGGGAAGCAGGGTGGAGTCCTCTCCGGGGTCCAGGCCGTACTCCCGCAACTCCAGATCCCGGCTAAGGTCGCCGGTGAAGGCGAGCTGGCCTTTTGCACCTTTCATCAAGAATTTCCCCCAGGCTTCTTTAGGATTCCCTGCCGATCCTACCGGGAGGTTAGCCGGGTTGGATTGTCACAAGGTTTGCGTTGGCGTTGGCCCTTATCTGAGGCAATTGGTGTCAGTACACTGGAACGCATGACCGAGCAGGAACCGGCTGGGGTTACTGAAGTTATTGACCTCTCCCTGCGCACTCCGGCAGAGCGATCCCGTACCTTCATGGGGATCCTGGTGAACACCGCCCTGGCAAATATCACCACAAGCTATCTCTGGTTCGCCCTGACATTCTGGGTTTACCTCGAAACCCGCAACGTTATTGCGACGGGGGTCGTCGGGGGTGCCTACATGCTGCTGATTGCACTCTCCAGCATCAGCTTCGGCACGTTCGTGGACAGGTATCGGAAGCTTGCTGTGATGCGCTTCGCTGCTGGGTTCACCCTGGTGATGTTCGTACTGTCCGGAGTGCTGTTTCTCGTCACCCCTACAAGCCTTCTGCTGGACCTGACACAGCCTTGGTTCTGGATTTTCACCCTGATCATCCTCGTGGGTGCGGTCGTGGAAAACCTGCGCAACATTGCCCTCTCCACCACCGTCACCATCCTCATTGAGCCTGATCGCCGGGCCAATGCCAACGGAATGGTGGGGATGGTGCAGGGACTCATGTTCATTGTTACTTCGGTCCTGTCCGGACTGTCAGTGGGCCTGCTGGGCATGGGCTGGACCATTGTGGCTTCACTGGTTTTCACCGCGCTGGCGTTCGCACACCTACTCACCTTGCGAATGCCCGAAGAGGTGCAAGCGGCAGCCACTGACGCAAAGGGCGGTTTCGACTTCCGTGGTTCCCTCGCTGCTGTGCTGGCCATCTCCGGGCTGTTTGCATTGATCATATTTTCCACGTTCAACAACTTCGTGGGCGGTGTGTACATGGCTTTGATGGATCCCTACGGATTGGAAATGTTCTCCGTTGAGATGTGGGGAACGTTCTTTGCCCTGGGCTCTACCGGATTCCTGGTGGGCGGTGCGGTGGTAGGAAAGTTTGGGCTCGGCTCCAATCCCTTGCGGACCATGCTGATCGTTGTCGCCGTCATGGGGTTCCTGGGTGCAGTGTTCACCCTGCGTGAATGGGCATGGCTTTATGTTGCGGGTATCTGGTTGTATCTGGCCTTGGTTCCCATTGTGGAAGCTGCCGAGCAGACGGTCATCCAACAGGTGGTTCCCCTGAACCGGCAGGGCAGGGTATTCGGCTTCGCCATGGCCTTCGAGTCCGCCGCAGCGCCCATCACAGCTTTCCTCATCGCCCCGATCGCCCAGTTCTGGATCATCCCGTACGCCCGCTCCGCCGAGGGCGCCGCCCAACTCGAACCACTATTGGGTCAGGGCACGTCCCGGGGGATCGCCCTCGTGTTCCTTATTGCCGGATTCATTCTCATTGCCGCGGCACTGATCGCCTTCCTGACGCCCGTTTACCGGAGGGTCTCGGCGTCCTATCTGGAGAAGGCAGCGGAAGGAGGCGGTGGCGGGAGCGTTGCTACCGGGGGTGCTGACGCAGCGTCTTCCGGGTAAGTGGCGTGGTCATCTGCCGGCAGACTCGGGAACAGCATCCCAGTCGATGTGATGACCGTACAGCCAGTCGAAGTTGTCCGCCGCCTTCCGGGCAAGTCCCCGGAAAATGGCACGCATAGCCAGGTCCTGGAGCACGCGGGTGAACTGGTTCCTGACCTTGGGTTGAGAATTCCGACGGCCCCAGGCGACCACCGTCTCTGCACGGGGGCGGCGCTCCGCTTCGTAGGCCGCAAACCGGGTGGTGAGGCTTCCTGGTTCTATGTCGTCGCTCGTGGCTCCCCGAAGGGCGCGGCCCAGTGTGACGGCGTCCTCGATTGCCATCGACGCGCCCTGCCCGGAGGACGGGGAAGCGGCATGGGCGGCATCGCCCACCAGGACCAACCTGCCTCGGTGCCAGCGGGGGACGCTTGGGAAATCGAACGTGGAATACGGCTTGATGATGTCTTCCGTGGCGCGAATCAGGGCCGCCATAGGTGTCCTGTCTCCCTTTACCAAGCTTGTTAACCAAGCCCGGAGTTCCTCCTGTCCCAGCAAAGACGGATCAGCACTGGAGCGCTGCAACGGATTCGCGAACCACCAGATCCTGTCGTCGGGGCTGGGCATGTAGCAATAGAAGCAGCGCTTGCCGAACACCATCTTCATGCGCCCCGGGTTCACACCCAGATCCACATCCTTGAGCGCCAAGGCGGTGTTGGCAGGAATGATGCCGCCCGTGTTGAGCAGCGGGATGGTGCGCGGTGCGGGGGAGGCGGGGTCGATCAGCGGCCGCACCGCTGAGCGCAGCCCGTCGGCGCCCACCAGCAGGTCGCCGCGGGCGGAGGTGCCGTCGTCGAAAACTGCTGTGACGCCGTCGGGCTGTTCCTCCACCGCTGTCAGTCGCTTGCCGTGCTCGATCCGGATCCCACGGCGCAGCGCCTCCTCCCGCAAGTGGGCGTAAAGCTCCGAGCGGGTCATGGTCCGGGCCGTGGTGCCATCCGGGAGCGTGCCGCCGAAATCGAAATCGATCAGGTGGCGACCCGTGCTGCCCAAGTACATGGACATGAGCGGGGTGCTGAAGCCCAGTTGCGCGGCTTGCTCCTTGAGGCCCAGCGTGTCCAGGGCGTCGAAACCGTTGACGGCGAGGGTGAGGAAGGCGCCGACTCCGTCAGAAGGTCCATTGTGCGCCTCAAAAACGGTGGCGGAGTGGCCGGCTTTCTGAAGTGAGAGGGCCGTGGAAAGGCCGGCTACGCCGGATCCGATAACAAGACAGTTCAGCACGGGAGCTCCTTGGTGGATTTATTTCGTTCGGTTAAAAGAAATATAATCCTGCGCCCTGCGCCGGTCAATCGTTTCGGTCAAGCGAAAGACTTTGCTAGCCTCGGAGCATGACGAATCAGGGGCAACGCGAAGCTCTGCTGGAAGCCGTTTATGCGTCGGGCCGGGAGCTGTCCACTGCCGCGATCATGTTTCACACCGCACTGTCTGAACTCCGAGGCCTGTCAGCGACAGAAGGTAAGGCAATCGATATCCTGTTGCGCCACGGTCCAATGACGGCGGGCGAATTCGGTGAACAGTCCGGGCTGGCCCCCGCATCGGTCACCGGGCTCATGCAGCGACTCGAAAGCAAAGGCGTGGCCCGGCGGGTCAAGCACGACGAGGACAAGCGGAAGGTCCTGATCGAGCTCGTGGGTGACCAGGTTGCCGCAGCGGCGCCCTATTTCACCGATTTCATGGCCGGGATGGCCGCGCTGCTGGAGGGTTATAGCGACGACGAACTCCGGATCATCGCGGATTATTCAAGCAAGGCTGCGCGCGTCCAGCAGGAGGCGGCCGCTCGGCTGAGCCGGTGAGTTGGCTGGGTCGGGGGAGTTGGCTGACGGTGGCTGTGTGGAGGGCAGACATCGTTCGATGGCGGGACGTTCGCAGTCGGACGACTTTTTGCTGGATCATCCGTGAGGCCAAGGGTTTGCTGTCTGCACCTATATAGGCATCAGCGAGTGGAGCCCGCGAATGATCCAGCAAAATCGTGTCGCTCGGGTTCGGTCAGGAAACTTTCCGCCGCCAGTTCCATCCGACAGCGGCCAAGACCGCTACTCGTCCCGCCATTTGAGGCGGAGGATTTCGAAGGCTTCCTGGATGGCCGCAGAGTCGTGATGGAGCCGAACGGTTTCGGCGCCCGTGAGTTTCGGGCTGACAGCGCCATTATCTGGCCGTTCGAACATTGCCCATAGTTGAAGGTCGTCGCCGTGGCGGGAAGTGAAGGTGACACCGTCCACTGAAGTGGATTCGTAAAGCCATGCTGCTATGGCCTGGGTCAGCTGTCTGGGGCGCGCGTCTTTCAGCGCCGCTGCGTCGAAATCAGCCAAGCCAAGGCTCAGCGCTACGCCGATGAAGTGCGGGTATAGGGCGCTAACAGTCTTTGACGACGAGACGGCGCAGTATTTGCCGGACAGCTCCGCACGTGTTGCCGCCCGCGTATTGAGCCACTCGCGCGGCACTTCGCCCGGCCGTACTGAGGGGTGAAAGACATTGTCTTCGTCGTCCTCCTCGATCTCGTCCAGTTCCGCAGTGAGCCGGGCGTCCGCACGGAAGCCTGCCAACACTTCGAGGAGGCATGACTTCAAACTGGAGCCGGCATAGATGGTGCGGAAGTTGCCGTGCAGATCATCCCACCGCCCGGGAAACCTGCCGTCCGTGGCCCATTCCCAGCCACTCCATGCCCAGGGTTCCGGCTGGAAGCCAATACGCCACACTGTTCCTGCGGCAGAGACCAGGCTCAGTTCGTCCTCAGTCACCCGTTAGCCCGCTGCCGCGAAGGCCCGGGCAGCGGCAAGGACCGCTTGTGCAGCCTCGTCCACGTGGCCTTCACGAAGCAGTCGTGCAGGAGGAACGTCATCAAGTTGGGGGTTCATGCCTTGGAACCAGGCCTGCACCACAGCCCTGGAATCCCGTTCGGCCAACAGTGCCGCCACATGGTAGGCATGCCGCAGCCGGGTCATGACCTCGGCGGATGGCTTCCGGTCACCGTCGGCCCACTGGCGCACGGCGCGGGTTTCCTTCACCGACCCGATGTAGGCAACGAGTTTTGCGCCGAGGATGTCCCTGAGGTCGCGGACCAGCTCGGCCTCGGGCAACCTGATGGAATCTTGATGCGCTTTCAGCCCTCCACGGGCTCCTGCGACTGCAGTCATGGACCCATACTTTCATGGATCGCAGGCCTGATCAACGGGTGCATCACACCCGGGATCACATGTGATCCCGCTGTCTTGGCGGACGCTTAAGCCTCGGCCCGTCATCCCGCGCGCCAAGGCGTCAGCCGCGGCCACCACCCGGGGACGTTGCGCCGGTACTCGAGGTACTGCTCGCCATACGTGTCGGTAAGGGTGGGTTCCTCATACGCCTTCACGAAAGTGACGACGGCGATGAGGGCTATCCCGGCGTAGATGACGAGCCACCAACTGCCGAAGAGTAGTGCTTGGCCGAGGATAATCGTGAGCACCGCGAGGTACATGGGATTGCGCACGAATCGATAAACCCCGGTGACAACCAGCGTCTGGGTCGGCGCGACCGGCGCGGGCGTGCCCCGGTGGAGGGCGAACAGCGCGAAGGCGTGAAGCAGGAAAGCCACCCCTATGGTGATCGCGATCCAGGCGACGGGCATCACCAGCCACGCCATGCCGTCCCAGTCGTAGAGCCGCCATCCCGAGATGAGCCACGGGATGAGACCTGCCACGATGCCGGGCGCGAGGAAGAGGAAGACAATGGTCCCGATCCACGCCCGCGCTGACTGAGTCATGTCAGTCAGGTTAGTCTTCGGCTTGAGGGCCGGCGCAACTCACGCCGCCAGCCCGGCCCCCGCCATTTTCGATCCTGCCAGGGCCGGGAGGGAAGACAGCGACGCCAGATCCGGATCCGCTGGGCCGGGATCAACCCGAACCGGCAACTCGTGGAGCATCGCGTAGCCCTGCAGTTGTTCAAGCGCATCCGGCTCGATCAGGGCACCCGTAAGGTCCATCTCGACGTCCCTGCCGTCGGCCAGGCTGTTGGTGCGTTGAACGATTGGATACAGCGCGTGGAGATTGGAGGTGGTCACGTGACCGGTTGCTGCGATCTGGATCTGTGCTCCGTCAAGGTCGACTCGAACAACTACAGAGAGCTTCTCGCTGGTCAATATGCTGCCTTTCATCCGTTCGCTGCCACGCTGCAGCCACCCCAGCGTAGGCAGCAAATGTGATCTGCGCAACATTACTTCGGCGCGGCGCGGCGCCACGACAGCCCACCGAGAATGCGCTATGCCATGAACGCCAGGTCTTCCGCCGCCACTGGAAATTGCAGTGCTTTCCCCTTGGACAGCCGCAAAGCTTCGCCCACTGCGCTTGCCGCCATCCGCTCCAGCTCGTTGCCCAGCGACCCCGCAACGTGGGGTGTCAGCAGCACGTTGGGATGCGTGTAGAACCGGGAATCGGAAGGCAGCACCCACGGCGTCGTCACGTCCAACACAGCGTATAAATCGCCGCGCTCAAGCCGGGCCAACAGGGCACCCTGGTCCACCAACTCGCCGCGCGAGGTGTTGATAAACGTAGCCCCCGGCCGCATCCGTTCGATACGACCGGCGTCGATGAGGTTCTTTGTGGACGGTAACGACGGCGCGTGGAGGCTGACGATGTCGCAGCCCGCCACCAGGTCGTCCAGAGTTACAAGCTCGACGCCGAGAGCGCTCGCCTCAGCTGCCGACAGGTACGGATCGGCCACCACGATGTCCAGTTCGTAAGCGGCAAGCAGCCGGATGACGTGACGGCCGATCTTTGACGCCCCGATAATCCCGACACGCTTGCGGTAGTTGCCCATGTCAGGAAACAGCTGTTCCGGCAGGACCTCCATCCGGCTCGTGTGAAGGGCGCGGGCTATCTGCAGGATCCGTTTGTTGGCCAGGATGATCATGGCCGCGGTGTATTCGGCCACTGGAATGGCGTTGGCGTCCGCGGCGGAACTCACCAACACGCCCCGCTCCCAGCACGCGTCACTGATGTGGTGCTTGACGCTTCCGGCGGCGTGCAGCACGTAACGTAGCCGTGGAGCAGCGTCCAGGACGTCGTCGTCGATCATTGGACAACCCCAACCAGTGATGAGGATGTCCGCTTCCTTCAACAAGGCTCGGCCGGAGCCTGAACCGAAGTCTTCGATCGGCTCCCGGCTGAGCAGGTTCAGAGCAGGTTCCAGCGGATCCAGGCTTCGGGACGGGAATACGGCACGGGCAGTGTGGACAGGCATGGCCAAGGCAACGTTCAGGCTCATTTCACGCTTCCCGCCGTCAGACCGGATTTCCAGAAGCGTTGGAGCATGATGAACGCGAGCAGCAACGGAATGATGGACAAAAGTGATCCGGTGATAACCATCGGGGTGAACTCAGGCTGGGGCAGTGAGTATCCCTGCCAGATCGAAATTCCGACGCTGACAGGCAACAGCTGCTGGTCCTGGAGCATTACCAGCGGGAGCATGAAGTTGTTCCACACGCCAACAAACTGGAACAACGCAATGGTGATGTACCCCGGCATCATCATGGGCAGCCCCAGGGAAAAGAAGGAGCGGATCGGTCCGGCTCCGTCCACGCGAGCTGCCTCCAGGGTTTCGGCCGGGACGTATGCTGCCGAATACACCCGCGCCAAATACACGCCGAACGGGTTGCAGAGGACGGGGATGAGGATGGCCCAGATCGTGTTGGTGATGCCAAACACGGAGGCCAGTAAATACATCGGGAGGACCGTGGCTGTGTTGGGAATCAGCACGCCCACTACGACCAGGCCGAAGAATGAGTCCTTGCCGCGGAACTGGAATTTATCGAACGCGTAGCCGGCCATGACAGAGATCAGTCCACCAAAGATGGCCCCAAACCCCGCATAGAACATGGAGTTGGCCATCCAGCGGAAGAACACGCCACCATCCTGCCCAAGAACTGCGCCAACGTTCTGCACAAAGGAAGGCTGCCCGAAAGCATACGCACCAGTGGAATAGAGGTCGGCGGCGTTCTTGGTGGAGGCAAAGAACAACCACAGGACAGGCAGCACCATGTAGGCACAACCCAGTATCAGCAGTGCGTTCACTGTGAACGCACTCGCGAAGCCGCCTCTGGAGCCGCGATTCCGGCGCCGCTTCCCAGATGCCGCAACCGGACTGGTAAGCCCCGGACGGGACAACGTTGACGTGCTCATGCTTTGTTCATCCTTGAGCTGAAGCGGGTGACGGCCCAGGACAGCACCGCTGCCATGAGCGCGATGATGATGGAGGCAGCCGCGGCCTGGTTGAGGTTGTGCCGGTTGAAGGCGGCATCGTAGGCCCACATGTTGGGAACCCAAGTGCTGGTAACGGATGCCGTGGCTTTGGAGATGATGGAGGGCTCGGTGAACAGCTGCAGGGTTCCGATCACGGTAAACAGCATGATGACACTAAGTGCCGGCAGGATCAGGGGCAGCTTGATGCTGATGGCGGCACGGATTTCGCCGGCGCCGTCCACGCGGGCGGCCTCCAGGGTTTCCCGCGGAACCGCCTGAAGCGCGGTGAACAGCACAATGACGTTGTACCCCGTCCACTCCCACACCGCGATGTTCACGATGGACGGCAGGATCATGTGGTTGTCCAGGAAATTCAGCGAAATGCCGCCCGTTTCCAGGACCGAAACGATCGGGCTGACACCGGGTGTGTAGAGGTAGGCCCAGATCAGTGCGGCGATGACGCCGGGCACCGCGTGGGGGAGGAAGACGAGGAGTTGGAAGAGCTTCCGGGCACGCGCTGCGGCGGCATCAAGCAGAAGTGCGAACGCCAACGCTCCGCCCACCATGCACGGGATGTACAGCAGGCAGTACATGATGAGGCGGCCTATTCCGCCCACAAAACTCTCCGATTGCAGGACCTGCAGATAGTTCTCAAGTCCCACGAACGAGGTCTTGGCTTGGCCGAAGCCGAGTCCCGACTTCTGCTGGGCGAAGAAGCTGAGCACGATCGAGTAGATGACGGGTGCCACCATCGCCAGGGTAAACACCGCGAAGAACGGGGTCAGGAAGAGCGCCGCTGTGCGGCCGCCGGTTCCGGACATCGTTCGCGGTTTGCTCCGGGAGGTGGCAGGTGCCTGGTTGGCCATGATTATTCTCCTCGCTGCTGGGGCGCCCCTGTGAAGGGACCACCCCACCCTGCGGGCCTACTCCTTGACGGAGAGACCGTTCTGCTTGAGTCCGGCTACGGTTGCCGTCTGGGCCGATTCAACGGCTTCCAGGACCTTCCCGCCGGTGGTCAACTTTCCGTAGGCGTCCTTGAGGGCGGTGTTGGTGACGTCCCAGTTGGGACCCCATTGCCAGCCCGGGGTGATGGTGGAGTACGACTTGTCGAAGACCTCGTAGATGTCGTTGCCGAAGTAGCTGGCGTCGAATGCCTGCTGTGCAACGGGTGTCAGTCCCGGGAAAGCGAGGAAAGCCGAACCGGTGTTGCCGCGGGCCTTGATGGCGTCCGGGTTGGTTGCGAGGAACTCGATGAACTTGGCCGCAGCGGCCGGATTCTTGCTGCTCTTGGTGATGTTGAAGCTGGAGCCGCCATAGAACGCATCTGCCGGAGTTCCCCAGTTGGGCACCTCCGCAGCGATCCACTGTCCCTTCTGGCCGCTGGCTTCCGTACGCTTCTGGATGCCGGTGGCACTCCAGTTGGCGCCCAGAACACCCACGACGGCGCCACTCGCCAAATCTGCCGACCATTCGTCGCTGAAGGACTGCTGGACCTTGACGATCTTTTGGTCGATCAGCTTCTGCCAAAAAGTAGCGACTTTTTGGGTGGGCTCATCGTTCACGCCAACCTTCCAGCTGTCGCCCTCGGTGCCGAACCATTTGGCTCCGGCCTGCCAGGACAGGGCGGCAGTGAGTGCAGCTTCGTTGGGGTTGAAGCTGGCCAGGTGTGCTTCCGGGGCTACTGCCTTCAGCTTCCTGCCGGCCTCTTCGAATTCGTCCCAGGTTTTGGGGACGCCGACGCCGGCCTTATCCAGCATGTCCTTCCGGTACCACATGATCATCGGCGCGGCATCGTACGGAAGGGCGTAGGTCTCCTCGCCGAATTGCACCAGGGCTTTGGTCTCGTCCGTGAGCTTGTCCACTGTTTCGGCCTTGTTGATCAGCCCGTCCAGAGGTTGGAGCTGACCGTTGCTGACGAACTGGGGAAGCTGTGGGTATTCGATCGTGGCGACGTCCGGGCCGTTGCCTGCGGTGATCGCTGTGGAGAGCTTGGCGTAGCCGCCGCTCGCTCCGTTGGGGACGGTTTCGAAGTTAACCTTGATTTTGCCCTGGCTCGCGTTGAAGGCCGCGGCCACCTTGTCCATCCCCGCCATCGACGACCAGAACGTGATGGTCCCTGAGGGGTCTTCAGCGGGCGTTGGCGTGGCTGCCGGGGTGCTGCCACAGCCGGTGATGAGGGCAGCACTTGCCATGATGCTGGCGGCTCCTAGCAGAAGCTGGCGACGCTTCATTCTGTTCTCCTTTGAAGTTCACGATGCGAAGTCGTGGTGTGCACTGGCGGCACCTTGGACTAGGCACAATGAAAGCCACAAAAGTGAACATGGGCAATGAAGTGAACAGAAGTAAACAAATGATGTAGCGCGCTCTACACCTGCGTTGACTCCCGAACCACCAACTCCGGCGAGAGGTTCACGCGCTGCAGGGCTGACGTGCTTCCACGTCGTGCGCCGATCCGGTTCAGGCACATCACCAGGGCTTGGTGCCCGACGTCGTACTTCGGAGGCGCCACCGCGGTCAGGGGAACGGCCCCCAGGGCGGCGATTTCGTCGTCGTATGCAATGATCGCAAAGTCCTCCGGGACGCGAAGCTGCCGTTCCTGGCAGGCGCTGGCGAACTGGAGTGCGTCCTCATCGGTGTGGATAATCGCCGCCGTGACATCGGTTTTGGCGCACCAATCGAGGATGCCGTCCACCACCAGGCGATGGGCCTCCGGATCGTTCTGGGCCCGGGACATCGAACGAACCATCGAGTCCTCGGGCGGATGCCCGGCACGCTGCATGGCCAGATGGTAGCCATCGATCAGCTGCGGCGCCGTCGGACTGTTCTCGCGAAGGCACATGGCGATCTTGCGGTGGCCGAGGCCCAGGAGATGGTTGATGGCGATCTCCGCGCCCCGCACGTGATCACTTCGCACGGCTTCGAGCCGGCCATGGCCCAGCGCGTTGTCAATGGAACGCTCGACGACGACTACCGGCACCTCCGCTTCGGCCAACAGGTCCAGCGTCTCTGTACCAGCCAAGGATTGCTCGCTCGGCGTGATCAGGATCCCGTCCACCCCATGTTCATAAAGGCGGCGGAGTTGGCGGCGTTCCTCCTCGCTTGAGTAGTTGGTCACGCCCAACACCAACCGCACACCCGCTTCGTGGGCAGCGGCCTCGGCGCCGCGGATCACCCCCGGGAAGTAGTACGACGCCGAGGGAACGATCATCCCGATCGTCGCCAAGGGTCGCCTTCCGCCCGGCCGCCACGACGTTGATTGCTGTGCTGTTGCGCTACTTCCGGCAGTACGGCCGCCAAGCGGTACAGCTCCGCCGTGGACCCGTTCGAGCAAGCCCTGCTCAGCGAGTATTGCAAGGTCCCGCCGAACGGTCATGCCGGACGTTCCCAGCTTGGCTGCGAACTCGGCAGCGTTCAGGGATCCGTGTAGGGCCAATTCCCTCAGGATGAGCTGTTGACGATCCTCGGACAGCATGCAGGTTTCCACCTTCAAGTTCATTTATGTTCAGTTTGTTCATTATGAACTATCGCGCACTCGGTCCAAGACGGGAGGGACACGTTCGGTTTTGTTCAACTCGCGCCATGTCGCCGCTGGGGAGCCTACGGTTAGGGCTTACGAGTCAGCACGCCCGCAGGAGACCCATGGCCACCGGCTTCACCATGCCCGCCCCGGATTACCATCTCAGCCCCATCACTGGGTGGACTCGGGAGCATTGGGTCGCTTTCGCGGATCAGCAGCTTCTCGCGGTGCGCCCCTACTTCTCCGCGCAGAAGGCGCTGATCCGGTTGAGCGGCCGCCCGTCGTCGTCGGGTGTTTTGTCTGACGGGATGGAGGGCTTCGCCAGGACGTTTATGCTGGCCGCCTTCCGCGTGGCGGGGGAACAGGGCGACGACCCGCACGGCCATCTTGACCTGTACAAGACGGGCCTCCTTGAGGGTACGCGGCCGGGTAGTCCTGAAGCGTGGCTACCCATTTCTGATCGCTCGCAGCCGATGGTGGAAGCCGCGTCCATTGTGCTGGGTCTGCACCTGACCAAACCTTGGCTATGGGACACACTGTCCGGGGGCGAGCAGGCCCAGGTGGCCGAGTGGCTGCAAGGTTCCTCGCGAAGCACCTGCGTGGACAACAATTGGGTGCTCTTCCAGGTCCTGATCGCCGAGTTCCTGGCTGGCGCCGGGTTCGAGCACAACGCGGCGCAGATCGAACATGGACTGAAGCGGCTTGAGGACTGGTACGTCGGCGATGGCTGGTACCGGGACGGGGATAACGACGGCACGGGCGATTTCTTCGACTACTACTGCGGCTGGGCCCTCCACCTTTATCCGGTCTTGTGGTCCGGGTTTGCGGCCAACCGGCACCCGGAGGCCCAAGCCAGGTCGGAGGTCTACCGCGCCCGTCTCGCCGAGTTCCTGGATGATCATGTGAGTTTCTTCGGCGGGAACGGCGCCCCGGTTTTCCAGGGCCGCTCGCTGATTTACCGCTACGCCGCTGTGGCGCCGCTGTTCCTCGGGGAGGCCATCGGCGCGACGCCCCTCAACCCCGGACAGAGCCGCCGGATCGCCAGCGGCGCCGCAAAGTTCTTCCTCGACGGCGGCGCTTACGACGACGGACGGCCGTCACTCGGGTGGCTCGGCGCCTTTGAGCCGATGACCCAGGATTATTCCGGCCCGGCCTCGCCGTACTGGACCTCCAAGGCGTTCGTGGGACTTCTCCTCCCCGCCGACCATCCGGTGTGGACCGCCGTCGAAGAGCCCTCGCCCTTGGAGTGCATGGACGCCATCAGACATACAGAAGGCCCCAATTACCTGCTCCACTCCACGGCTGTGGACGGCATCGCACGCCTGCTCAACCACGGCAGCGACAAGTACTACGCGCCCGGACCGGATGACCCCCACTACCGCCGCCTGGCCTATTCGAGCCACACCGCGCCGCTCTTCACCGAGAACCCCGTGGACAACCACTTCGCGGTCCTCGACGCCAGTGGAACACCCAGTCGTCGCGCCCGGATCCAGCGGCTCAAAGCCGGGCATCTCAAAGCCGCGCAAGGCCAAGCCGCAAGCTGGCATGCGCCAGTCTGGAACGACGTGGAGGATCCCGCCAATTCCCGCTGGCGGGTGGCAACAGCGACAGCTGCTGCCAGCGGATATGAGCTCCGGGTCCACGTGGTTGAGGCGCCAAACGTGGGCGCGGCCAACCCAGGGCTGGGGCCGTCCAGGCTGCGCGTCCGCGACGGCGGATATGCGCTCGCAGCCACCCGGACGCCTGAACTGCGTGACCACGTTCTTGGAGTCGACGGACTTCACGCAGGCATATGGCCGCTGTACGGATACTTCGACAACGGCACCTTCCGCGCCGAGGGCGTGTCGCCCTTGGGTGTGCACGCCGCTTGTGGATATCTGGAAGGCCGTTTGGCAGGAGCGCGCAGCATCTTCGCATCACTGGTGTACCTGGGAGGCGAGGCACCTGCAGCGGTTCCTGCCGCCGTCGTGATTGACGACGACGGAGCGCGCGTCAGGGGGCACGTTACCCTGTCGACGGGGCAACAACTGGAGGTCCTTTTCGCCTTCTGAACCTGCCTTCCCAGCAAGCTTTTCAAGGCCGCGTGGATTCTTGAGTGAATCTTGAGATGACCAGGCGTCCTTCTTGAGGGCCCCGTCCCATGGTTGAACTATCAGCCAATGGAGTTGATGGGAACTCTCAGGAAGGACCACCGAAATGCCTGACCAGATCGCAGCCACGTCCCTGAATACCGGAGCTGCCCACGTAAAGTCTGACCCCCTCGCGGGTACCGCGGAGGCCGGCGGTCATGGAGGCGAAGTCCCTGGCCAGGCCCGTGCGGTGACCTCCGTCCGCGAGCAGTTCAACCCTTTGGGTGTGGGGCTTCGGAGCATCTGGCCGCAGTCGGTGTGTGGTTTCTAGCAAGCCACCTGCGCCCCGTGGTCTTGTACTCGTTCGAGTGGCACCATGGTGACAAGTCACAAAATAATAAGGAGGCTTGTCATCAAAGAGGAGATGAAGAAGGCCGCTGATGTGGCCGAGGAAGCCTCAAACTCACGTGCCCTGACTATTTTTGCGAGGGCCGGATACGCCGTCAGCGGACTCCTGCACTTACTCATCGGGGCAATTGCGTTTCAGCTCGCCTTTGGGCGCGGCGGTGAAGCCGACGTCAGTGGCGCTGTTGCCCAACTGGCCGCACAACCGGTGGGTCCCATCCTGCTGTGGGCGTGCTTCGGCGCCTGCGCTGCCTTGGCCCTGTGGCAATTGGGCAACGCAACCCTCGGCTACCGCAAGGCGTCGGACAACAAGCCATCCAAACGGCTTTCCGCTGTGGCCCAGGCAATCGTGTTTGCCGGGCTGGCGGCCACCATCCTGTCCTTCACCATGGGCAGGGGAAAAAACAGCCGGGAGTCTGCCAGCGATGTAACCGTGACGCTCATGAAAGCGCCATTCGGGATAGTCCTGCTTGTCGCAATTGGCGCCGGCATCATGATCACCGGCGTTGTCTTCGCGGTGCGCGGCTTTATGAGGACCTTCGAAAAGGACCTCGCGCTGTCCGTCAATGAGCCGGCCCGCAAGTTCCAATCGGGTGTTGGCGTCGTAGGCTACATCGCCAAAGGCATAGCCCTCTTGCTCGTAGGCCTGCTGGTGGTCATTGCCGCGGTTCGCGTTCAGCCCGAGCAATCCACAGGACTTGATGGAAGCCTGCGGGCTTTGAGGGAGCAACCGTACGGTCCGTACCTTTTGGCAGCCGTTGCCGTGGGCCTGATCGCCTACGGACTGTTCCTCATGGTGAAGGCCAAAACGCTCCGGACCTAGCCCTTGGTGTGCGTTTAGAGTCCAATGTGCCTGGGTACAGCCAACGGTAGCGTCGCAAGCCGGGAATCAGACATCTGAGAAAGGCCAGAACCATGACTCAAGCCGACCCAAACCACAGCGGACAGCAAGCAAGCGGGGATCACCGCCTCACCTCGGCACCCAAGGATCCCCGCAGCGGATATCACTCCGACGAATTTCCCCAGCAGGAACAAGAACAGCCTGGCCTGACCAAGCCCTTGAACCCCCAGCCCGATCATGGCGAGTCCAGCTATGTTGGGCACGGCCGCCTGCAGGGCAAGAAGGCCCTGATCACCGGCGGTGACTCGGGCATCGGTGCAGCCGTAGCGATCGCCTATGCGCGCGAAGGTGCCGACGTCGCCATCAGCTACCTTCCAGAGGAAGAAGAAGACGCGAAGTCGACGGCGGAATGGATCCGTGAGTGCGGGGCGCAGGCACTGTTGCTGCCCGGCGACGCGCGCGACGAAAAGTTTGCGGCTGAGATTGTGGAGCGAACGGTGCAGGAGCTCGGCGGCCTCAACGTTGTGGTCCTGAACGCCGCGTACCAAAAGAACCGCGAGGGTTTGGAGACCATTCCTACCGAGGAATTCGACCGGGTGTTCAAAACCAACCTGTACTCCTTGATCTGGACAGCACAGGCTGCGATTCCGCACCTTCGCCCAGGGGCGTCGATCATCGTCACGGCGTCTATCCAGGCCTTTAATCCTTCCGCCCAACTAGTGGACTATGCCATGACCAAGGCAGCCCAAGTGGCATTCACCAAAGCCATGGCAGAGGAACTCGGGCCCAAGGGAATCCGTGTCAACGCCGTGGCCCCGGGCCCGATCTGGACGCCGTTGATCCCCGCCACCGAGTGGCCGGACAAGCTTCCCACATTCGGCCAGGACACGCCGCTGGGCCGTGCCGGGCAACCTGCTGAGCTGGCACCTGCCTATGTGCTCCTCGCATCTGACGAAGGCTCCTATATTTCAGGCGCTGTGCTTCCGGTGACCGGCGGCAAGGGTCTCTGACCCAGGACAGGGAAGGGCATGCGCGCATGATTGCTGTGCTGGTAATCGACATGCAGAACGCCTTTTTTGAGGAACCGGCACTGAAACGGCGTCAGGAAGAAGTTGTTGCTGCTTGCAACTCGTTGACCAGCGCAGCGCGCGAGGCAGGGGCAAACGTGCTCCTGGTTGGTACCCAGCATGAGCGGGACAAATCCACGTGGAGCCTGAACATGCTTGACGATGACCAAGGCTTCATCTTCAGGGGAAGCGAGCAGGCCAGTTTCGTTCCTGGCCTGGTGACGGCCGATTTCCCACAGATGGTCAAAACGCGCGTCAGCGCCTTCATGGGCACCGACTTGGGGATGCGCCTCAGGAACTGGGGTGTGGAAACCGTAATTCTGGCCGGGGTCTCGGCCCACAACTGCATTGCCCAGACTGCTGCTGATGCTTTCGCCCATAACATCCGGGTGATTTATGCGGCTGAGGCCGTGGCAACAGAGAACCCGGAGGCTGCGGAGGCAGTCCTCCGGGTTCTTACCCGTGAATATCGTCAGAGGGTCTTGCCGCTTGACGACGTGCTGGAACTCTTGAAGGGCTCCTGACTGGACTCAATGGGAATCCAGAGTTGCCCGCTCCCGCGGGTGCCATCCGCGTCCGGCCTGACACTGAGCAGTTCGGGGCCGCGTGCCCAAAAGTACGGGTTGGCCGGGAACCATTCAGTAGCAGCGTCCGCCCACATGCGCTGCAGGGCGTCCGGGAATTTTCCTTCGGTTTCGAACACCACCCATTGGCCGGCGGGGATGTCCAGGCTCTCGAAACCTTCGGGAGCCGGCTGGGTAGAAGCCACCGCATGCCAATAGTCCAGCTCACTGCCCTCGCGGCGCTCTTCGTCAATCTTGTCCGTTACGGACAGGGGTCCGGATGGCTCGGTGTCGGCCAACGTCATCAGACGCTTCGTGGCATCCGGGTCGATGCTGCGGTGAAACTGGATGATTGCGGGGTTTGGACCTTCGTGGACCAGCGGAACGCGGACCTTGAGGCCGATCAGGCGGAAGGCCTCCTTGTTGACTATTCGGTGCTTCATGACGGTATTCCCTTCAATACGGAGGTGGAACCTTAGCTGAGGCTGGGTGCTGACCTCGACCGATTCAGTAAGGTCCTGCTCGATGAGCTCAAGCGCCCGGGTCCATTCCTGCACTGTCGCCCCATTCCTGACCATCACGCTACGGTGCCGGCTCAGCCGCTGCCCCGACTATCCATGCCCGAAAATATCAGGCCCGCGAATATCAGCCCCGCGGCGATGCATTTCGCAGCGCCAATGCGTTTCGCAGCGCCAGGACACGGGCAGAGCAAGAACCCGGAGGCTGCAACTGCAGTCTCCGGGTTCTTGTGGTTTTCAGGACCCTTGCGGATGCCTGAGGGTTAAGGGTGTCCCGAGCCGGAAGCTTCGTCATCCGGCTCGGATGAGAACGGCCTGTCCGCGGGCGTGTCCTCCGTATTGCGCTCGTCGAGCTCAGCGTCCGCAGACGGGACGGTCTTCTCGGCGTAGTCGCCTGCGGTATAGTCCCCGCCAGCGTCTTCTTTCAGGGCCTCAGGAGATGCTCCGGCAGCGCCGTAATCACCTTCTGCGTACTGACCCTCAAGGTCGTCCTCGTTGGTGTTGGGCGTGGTTTCGTCAGCCATGGTGGGCCCGGCGTCCTCCTGTGGCCAGGCCGTAAATCAGCAGAACGACAATGGATCCGCCAATGGCCAGGAGCCACGTCCGAATGGCGAAGAATTGTGTCAGTCCCTCGCCGAAGATCAGGCCACCGATCCAGCCGCCCAACAGGGCGCCAACGACGCCGAGCAGCAAGGTAACGAACCAGCCGCCTCCTTGGCGTCCCGGAAGAATAAGTTTTGCGATAGCCCCAGCCAAAAGGCCGAGCAAAAGAAAACCAAAGAAACCCATTTTTGCTCCTACTTTCTTGTTGATGGAAATTCCATGAACTCGGTGAAGCGGTTCCGTTCATCGGTTGTCAGTTCCAGCGGATAAGCGCTGTAACAGGGCCACATGAGGCCCAGTGGAATATGGGGCGGGACGTTATTTTGCAAACGTCGATGAATTATTAAGTGCAGCCAAAAGCACTCCTGTCCAAGGGGCCGGACCGTAGTACTACAACAGCAACGCTAGCTGGTCCCGGGAACAACAGCAAGTAACCTTGCTATTTTGCCGGTCAGGGTCCGTGCCCCTCGAACGGGGGTGGTATGGCCTTGAAATCCGGCTACTTGTCGCCGAAGGCGTCCTTCGCGGCGTCCTTGACGTGCTCGCCAGCCTGCTTCACATTGGCAGACGCTTGCTCGCCCGCGCCCTCGGCCTGGAGGTCCCGGTCGCCTGTGGCTTCGCCGGTCTTTTCCTTGACCTTGCCCGTTGCTTCTTCCGTGGCATTCTTGATCTTGTCATCCAGTCCCATGGTTTTCACTCCTCGGGTTGCCATGTGGTTGTGGCCTGCGGGTTTTCCGCTGGTTGGCATTAAAGTTTAGTCCTCTTTCTCAATTCAGCAAATGGCCATTAACCGTCCAGCCTTGAAAGCACACGTGACAGTGGGTGAAGGCCGGACTAGTGTCGTAGGAATAGCACCTCGAAAGGAGTTGGTCCTGTGAAAGGGAAAGCATTGTTCGCCGCTGGCATCGCTGTTGGCTATGTGTGGGGGTCCAAGTCTTGGCCGGAGGTGTATCGGCGCGTTCGCGGAGGCGCCCAAAAGGTCTGGAAGAACCCGGAGGTTCAAGACAACGTCCATCAGGCCACTGAAACCGTCCAGGAATCAGTCCCGGACATCCTGGATAATCTGTACGCCGCGGGCAAGAAGCTCCTGGAGAAGGCAGAGACGATGTTTCCGGGCATCCTGGAGGCAAAGTCCGGGCACCAAGGCAACTCCAGCACCGGTTCCTCTGCTTCTGCTTCCGCTCCGGCTTCTACCTCAACGCCTCCAGTCAGATCGGACGTAGTATCCGATCCCGCACTCGATGATCAGACGGGAAGCGATTGGACGGACGAAGGCGGTGCGGCGCCGGAAGGGCCCGCGACCAACACGCCCGCCAAGCCCTGACCCTTTACGGGCAAGCCTCAAAAGGTCCGCGTTCCCGGGGGTTCCCCTTGCCCGAAAGGCCCGTCCCGCCGTTGAGCGTTACTTGGTGCGCTCGACGGCCGACAGGATGGCTTCGCCCAGTTCACGTGGCTTGGTGAACTGTGGCCAGTGTCCGGTGGGTAGGTCGATGTAGTCGACGTCCCGGATCCGCGCGAGTTCCGCTGTGAACGGGTGCCCGGCGTCCATCCACTCCTGAAGCAGTGATGATGGGAACTGGCAGGCGATGATGGTGGCGGGGACGTTATAGCGCCGGACATCGTGGAGGTGTTGTTGGTCGAAGGCGACGCCCTTCGGTTCCGGGATGGCCCGTGCGCGGAAGGCTTCCTTGCGGTCATCGCTCAGGTCGATGAGGTCCGCGTCTTCAAAGCCTTCCCAGGGTGGGAGCGGAATTTCGTCGCCGTCCTCGGGCAGTTCGTCATTGATCACGCCGCCCTCACCTAGTGGCCCGCTGTCCACATAGATGGCCCGGTCCACGCGATCCGGACGGGCGTCAACAACGCCGTGGATGATGGCGCCGCCGCCTGAATGGCCCACCAGCACCACATTGCCGCCAAGGGAATCCACCTTGTCCACCACGGCGTCGATGTGTGTGCGAAGGCCAATCCCGGCGCGTGGGGCGTCAACGGACTCCAGCCCGGGAAGCGTGAGGGGGTGAACCGAGTGCCCAGCTGCCACAAGCGGCGGCGTCACCTCCGCCCATGATGACGCGTCCAACCAGAAACCAGGTACCAGGATGATGTCCATGCGGGTACCCTACGGGAGTCCATGCGGAGGATGCACTCATTTTTGCTGGATCATTCGGCAGACCACCTCGTCATGTCCGCGCCGGGCCGGTCCTGGGGCCACCGACGGGCTTGATGATCCAGCAGAAATTAGGCTTTGGCCGTCAGCTTGCCAAGGGAACGTGTCATTGCCCTGGCGCGCGAGTCCGGAGTGCGGGCCTTGAGCAACTGCAGGATGATGAGGTACCGCTCGGTCTTGCCGAGGCGCTCGAAGGCTTCGCCAGCCGCTGGATTGCTGGCCAAAGCTGCTGCCAGGTCTTCCGGGACCTCCGCGTTGGCCTGCGAAACGTAGGCGGCTTCCCAGCGGCCATCAGCCTTTGCGGTGTCGATCTCAGCAAACCCCGCGGGATGCATGCGCCCCGATTCGATCAACGCCTCCGCCTTGCCAACGTTCACCTGTGACCAGGAGCTCCGTGCCCGGCGTCGGGAGTAGCGCTGCAGGAAAGTCGCTTCGTCATTGCCTTTGCGCTGCCCGTCGATCCAGCCGAAACACAGGGCGCCGTCCAGAGCCTCCCCAATGCTGAGTAGCTGGGCACCGGCGTTCTTCTTGCCGATCACGAGCCAGGCTTCGGCGCTCTTTTCGTGGTTCGCGGCGAGCCATGACTCCCATTCGGAACCGTTGGCAAACCTCAGCAGCTGGAGCTCATTCTTTTCGGCCACGTACTTCCTTCCACTGCTTTGGAGCTCAGAACAACCACTATGGCCGGACGAATGTGTTTGGGAAAAGGGGTTGACGACATGCGCTTCGGAGGCAATAGTTATCGTATACGATTTCGTACTCGATAGATGTTCGATCAGGAGGAGGCGCCGTGACATTGGAGTTCCGGACCGGGGAAGTCAGCCAAGACATGCTGGCCCGTACGCGCAAAGTCATTGCCGTCCATATCAATTACCCTAGCCGTGCGGCCCAGCGCGGACGCACCCCAGGGCAACCGTCGTACTTCCTGAAGCCGCCGTCTTCCCTGGCGCTCGGTTCCGCCGAAACTCCTGGCATCGTTGAGCGCCCTGCCGGCTGCGAGCTGCTCGGCTATGAAGGCGAAATTGCCCTCGTCATCGGGAAGTCGGCCCGCCGCGTTGGCCTCGAGGATGCCTGGAGCCACGTCGAGTGGGTGACCGCGTCCAATGATCTGGGTGTCTACGATCTGCGCTACGCAGACAAGGGCTCCAACGTCCGGTCCAAGGGAGGCGATGGGTTCACGCCGGTGGGGCCCTTGTTGATCCCTGCCGACGCCGTTGATCCAGCCCAGCTGCGGATCCGCACCTGGCACAACGGCGACCTCGTCCAGGACGACACCACCGAGGACCTGCTCTTCCCGTTCACGCAACTCGTCGCGGACCTCTCACAGCTGCTCACGCTCGAAGAGGGCGACATTATCCTCACGGGCACCCCAGCCGGTGCATCGGTCGCCAAACCGGGTGACGTCGTCGAGGTTGAGGTCAGTGGCAGTAGCTTCAGCAGCGGCCGCCTGACCACCAAAGTAGCGGAAGGCACGACGCCGTTCGCGGACTTTGGTGCCAAGCCCAAGACTGATGACACCCAGCGGGAAGAGGCGTACGGATCGCGTGAAGCGGCGGGCCTGCCTGCTGTTGTCTCTGTCCTGACGTCCGAGCTGAAGGCGAAGCTGGAAAGCGTCGCAACCGCCACGCTTTCTTCACAGCTCCGCAAGCGCGGACTGAACAACGTAAGCATCGACGGCCTGCAGGCCACGCGCCCCGACCGCAAGGTAGTTGGCCTTGCCCGGACCCTGCGCTATGTGCCCAACCGCGAGGATCTGTTCAAGACCCACGGCGGGGGATTCAATGCACAGAAGCGCGCGATCGATTCCGTGAATGAAGGCGAAATCCTCGTGATGGAAGCCCGCGGCGAGAAGGGCACCGGCACCGTTGGCGACATCCTCGCTCTGCGCGCCCAGGTCCGTGGAGCCGCTGCGATCATCACCGACGGTGGCGTCCGTGACTACTCCGCCGTGGCTGATCTCGACATGCCAACCTACTTCGCGAATCCGCACCCGGCAGTCCTTGGTCGCCGGCACATTCCGTGGGATACGGACATCACCATCGCATGCGGTGGTGCAACAATTCAGCCGGGAGACATCATTGTTGCCGATTCGGACGGCATCCTGGTGATCCCGCCCGCCATCGCCGAGGAACTGGTGGATGACTGCATCCAGCAGGAAAAGGAAGAGGCGTTCATCTTCCAGATGGTCAAGGAAGGCAACGGCGTGGATGGGCTTTACCCGATGAACAAGGAATGGCAGACGCGGTACGCAGAGTGGGTCACAGCTGACTGGCAGAGCCGGCAAGGGAGCCAACAGTGACTGAAACCGTCGTCGAAAGCGCCGCTGCGCAAAGCAAGTCCCAACAGGCGTATACCGCGGTCAAGGCCAGGATCGTGGAAGGCATCTACACGCCGGGTTACCGGCTGGTGCTCGCGAAGATTGCCGAGGACCTGGGCTTCAGCGTGGTCCCCGTCCGGGAGGCGATCCGCCGCTTGGAAGCTGAAGGTCTGGTGAAGTTCGAGCGGAACGTTGGTGCCACCGTTTCCGGGATTGATCCCACGGAGTACCTGTACACAATGCAGACGCTGAGCATTGTGGAGGGGGCGGCCACCGCGTTGTCCGCACCGTTGATCGATTCCGTCGCGATTGCCCGAGCCCGCGCCGTGAACGAGGAAATGCGGGAATGCCTGGAGCACTTCGACCCCGTTCGTTTCACCGCGCTGAACCAGGACTTCCACAGTGTCTTGTTTGAGCACTGCCCCAATCCGCACATTCTTGACCTGGTACATCGTGGATGGAACCGGCTGGCATCGCTCCGCTCGTCGACGTTCCGCTTTGTTCCCGGCCGCGCGCAGGAATCGGTGCAAGAACACGAGGCGCTGCTGCAGCTCATCGAGTCTGGAGCGGACGCCGACACGATCGAACACGCCGCCCGCCGGCACCGCGCCGCAACACTGGACGCGTATCTCGCCACCACCAACTAAAGCAACCCGGGGTCACTTATGGCCCCCAAACGCACCCCACATGGGCCATAAGTGACCCCGCGTTGGATGAAAAAGGAAGACAACGATGACGACCCCTGTAGAAACATCAGCAAAGCACCACGTGCCCGAGAACCTGCCCACGCACATCCAGCACTTCATCAACGGTGAGTTCGTAGACTCCGTTTCCGGGAAGACCTTTGACGTCCTGGATCCGGTATCCAACGGAAATTACGCCACGGCAGCGGCCGGCCAGAAGGAAGACATCGACCTCGCTGTGGCAGCAGCCCGTGAAGCGTTCATCAATGGCCCGTGGCCGAAGATGAAGCCGCGCGAACGTGCCCGTGTGCTGAACAAGATCGCCGACGCCGTGGAGGCCCAGGAAGAGCGCCTGGCCGAGCTGGAGACCTTTGATACCGGCTTGCCGATCACCCAGTCCAAGGGCCAGGCGTTGCGCTCAGCCGAGAACTTCCGCTTCTTCGCTGACCTGATCGTGGCACAGTTCGATGACGCCATGAAGGTCCCCGGCTCACAGATCAACTACGTGAACCGCAAGCCGATCGGAGTCGCGGGCTTGATCACGCCATGGAACACTCCGTTCATGCTGGAGTCCTGGAAACTCGCTCCGGCGCTGGCTACAGGCAACACGGTGGTCCTCAAGCCTGCCGAGTTCACGCCTTTGTCCGCGTCACTGTGGGCGCAGATCTTCAAGGATGCTGGCCTTCCCGACGGCGTGTTCAACCTGGTCAACGGCCTGGGCGAAGAAGCCGGCGACGCACTGGTGAAGCACCCGGACGTGCCGCTGATCTCCTTCACCGGTGAGACCACCACGGGCCAGACGATTTTCCGCAACGCCGCAGCCAACCTCAAGGGCCTGTCCATGGAGCTCGGCGGAAAGTCCCCGTGCGTCGTGTTCGCCGATGCCGACCTCGATGCCGCAATCGACTCCGCCTTGTTCGGTGTCTTCTCCCTCAATGGCGAACGCTGCACCGCCGGTTCCCGCATCCTGGTGGAGCGGGCCATCTACGACGAATTCTGCGAAAAGTACGCCGCCCGCGCCAAGAACATCGTGGTGGGCGATCCCCACGATCCCAAGACCCAGGTGGGTGCGCTGGTCCACCCGGAGCACTACGAGAAAGTGGCGTCCTACGTGGAGATCGGCAAGTCCGAGGGCCGGCTGCTTGCCGGTGGCGGCCGACCCGACCACCTGCCCGAAGGCAACTACATCGCACCCACGGTGTTTGCCGACGTCGCGCCTGACGCGCGGATCTTCCAAGAGGAAATCTTCGGTCCGGTTGTGGCCATCACGCCCTTCGAGAACGACGACGAAGCCCTCGCCTTGGCGAACAACACCAAGTACGGCCTGGCGGCCTACATCTGGACGCAGAACCTGACCCGGGCCCACAACTTCTCCCAGAACGTTGAAGCCGGCATGGTGTGGCTCAACAGCCACAACGTCCGCGACCTCCGCACCCCCTTCGGTGGCGTGAAGGCCTCTGGTCTGGGCCACGAAGGCGGCTACCGTTCCATCGATTTCTACACCGACCAGCAGGCCGTGCACATCACCCTCGGCTCCGTGCACACACCCAAGTTCGGCGCCTAGTACCCAACTAGGTCGCAATAGTGCGCGTTTTGAGCCTCCAAAACGGCATCTACTGCTACTCAGTTGGGTTCCCGCACCACCCTTTCAACGAAGAGAGAATCCCATGAACAACCCGTTTACCGGCCCCATCCCCACCCCGACCGTTCCGGCCCCTGACATCGTCCGCTGCGCCTACCTGGAACTCGTGGTCACGGACCTCGCCAAGTCCCGCGCGTTCTACGTTGACCTCCTCGGCCTGCACGTCACCGAGGAAGACGAGAACACCATCTACCTGCGCTCCTTCGAGGAGTTCATCCACCACAACCTGGTCCTCCGCAAAGGACCGGTCGCCGCCGCCGCTGCCTTCGCCTACCGGGTGAAGTCCCCGGCCGAGGTGGACGCCGCCGAGGCCTACTACCGCGAACTGGGCTGCCGAGTGGAGCGCCGCAAGGAAGGCTTCACCAAGGGCGTGGGCGACTCCGTCCGCGTTGAAGACCCGCTGGGCTTCCCCTATGAATTCTTCTACGACGTGGAGCACGTGGAACGCCTCACCCAGCGCTACGACCTTTACTCCGCCGGCGAACTGGTCCGCCTGGACCACTTCAACCAGGTCACCCCGGATGTCCCGCGCGGCCGCAAGTACCTCGAAGACCTCGGCTTCCGCGTCTCCGAGGACATCAAAGACTCCGACGGCGTCACGTACGCCGCGTGGATGCACCGCAAGCAAACCGTGCACGACACCGCGTTGACCGGCGGCAACGGACCCCGCCTGCACCACATCGCGTTCTCCACCCACGAGAAGCACAACATCATCCAGATCTGCGACAAGATGGGTGCCCTGCGCATCTCGGACCGCATCGAACGCGGCCCCGGACGCCACGGCGTGTCCAACGCGTTCTACCTCTACATCCTTGACCCGGACGGCCATCGTGTGGAGATCTACACCCAGGACTACTACACCGGCGACCCGGACAACCCCACCGTCACCTGGGACGTCCACGACAACCAGCGCCGCGACTGGTGGGGCAACCCCGTCGTCCCGTCCTGGTACACCGAGGCTTCCCTGGTCCTGGACCTGGACGGCAACACCCAGCCCGTCATCGAACGCGAAGAGAAGTCCGAAATGGCCGTCACCGTCGGCGCCGACGGTTTCTCCTACACTCGCCCCTCAGGTTCATCCGGCGAGGCTGCTGAAGGTTTCAAATTGGGGGCGCAGGTCTAACCATGATGGACGCGAAGACGATCGAAGCCATTGCCGACGAACTGCTCGAGGCCGGCCGGAACCGCAAGCCGGTCCCCCGCCTCACCGCCCGCTACCCTGACATGACGGTGGAGGATTCCTATGCCGTCCAGCAGTTGTGGCGGCGACGGAACGAGGAAGCCGGGCGCACGTTGGTGGGGCGGAAGATCGGCCTCACGTCCAAAGCCATGCAGGCCGCAACCGGCATCACCGAACCGGACTACGGGGCGATCTTCGATGACATGGTCCTGGAAACCGGCTGCTCCGTGCAATGGGACCAGTACACGCACCCCCGTGTCGAAGTGGAGCTAGCGTTCGTGCTGAAGGACGCACTCAAGGGGCCTGGTTGCACGATTTTCGATGTCCTCAACGCCACCGACTACGTGGTTCCGGCCCTCGAAATCCTGGACTCCAGGATCGAAATGGAGGGCCGGACCATCGTGGACACCATCTCGGACAATGCCGCGATGGGGGCCATGGTGATAGGCGGCCGACCAGTGCGTCCGGACGCCGTCGACCTGCGCTGGGTCTCCGCGATTTTGTACAAAAACCAGACCGTGGAAGAGACCGGAGTGGCAGCCGGAGTGCTTGATCACCCGGCGAACGGCGTGCACTGGCTGGCCAATAAAATCGCCGCGCACGGGGACTCAATGAAGGCCGGAGATATTATCCTTGCGGGCTCGTTTACCCGGCCCTTGTGGGTGTACAAAGGTGATACCGTACACGCGGACTACGGACCCTTGGGAGTCGTGACATGCAATTTCGACTGAACCCCACGTTCTATTCAGCCCTCTCAGAGGCTGGCCGTCCGTTGGCTGGCATGTGGGTTTGTTCCGGTAGCCCGTTGGTGGCTGAGGTCTGTGCGGGATCGGGGCTGGACTGGCTGTTGATCGACGCCGAGCACAGTCCCAATGGCCTCGAATCGATCCTTGCGCAACTCCATGCCGTGAGTGGCTACCCCGTTCAGGCCGTGGTCCGCCCGCCGGTCAACGACACCGTGGTCATCAAGCAATACCTTGACCTCGGAGTGCAGAACCTCCTGATTCCCATGGTGAATTCTGCGTTCGAAGCCGCGTCTGCGGTGGCCGCCGTCCGGTATCCGCCGCTGGGTGTTCGTGGTGTGGGTTCTGCTTTGGCCAGGGCGTCACGCTGGAACCGCGTTCCTGACTACCTTGCTGCTGCTTCAGAATCGATCAGCCTCACCGTCCAGATTGAATCCGAGGCAGCGGCTTCGGCTGTGGAGGAAATCCTGGCCGTCGATGGCGTGGACGGCATCTTCCTCGGGCCTTCGGACCTCGCAGCTTCCATGGGTTTGCTGGGACAGCAGGAAAATCCCTTGGTGAAGGCCGTCGTCGAGCATTGCCTTGAAGCTGCAAAAGCGGCCGGCAAGCCAGCCGGCGTGAACGCGTTCAATGAGTCCACGGCCCGCGCTTATCTCGACGCCGGTGCCTCCTTTGTGCTGGTGGGGGCCGATGTTGCTGTCCTGGCGCGGGCCTCGGAAGGGTTCGCCTCGACGTTCATTCCCGTGTCCGAAACGGCGGAGCGCGACAGCTACTGACGTACCCGGATGGGTTAAGCTCGACGAACCACAGCCTGAGGCGGCAGCGCTATGAATCGTCGTGCGATAGCTGTGTTTTCCGTAGTCGCCGCGCTGGGGCTTACCGGCTGCTCGGGTCCGGCCGGGTTGCGCAGCGGTCGCGACAAGCGAGCAGATCGTCACCATCACTGGCGGGGACGGCACAGAGGCGAAGCTCATCAACGACGGCGTCGACGCCAACCGACCGGAATATCAGGGCTGGACCCTGATCCACGAGAATGTCCTGATCAGCAAGCCATCCCGAAACTGACCCAAGTAGCAGGTGAGCGGCGCTGCCGCACCTGACCCGCTCTACTTTCGTATTAGTTGGGTTCGGCGGGGGTGTCTTTCCGCGCCATGTACCACTCCGTGAACTCGCGCGCACGGCCGTCCTCGGCAAAGCGGATGACCCAAAGGTTGTCGTAGGTGGGCTCACCGTTGAGGTATGTGGTCACGGCCTGGACGAAAGCCGTGTCACCATCCTGGCCAAGGAGTGTCCACTCGAAGGTCCAATCATCGGGCTTGTCGCCAGCGTCGGTCCATGCTTGCACGATTTCTTCATGGCCGTTCCACGGTGATTCAGTGTTCGGCCTGTCGTAGTAGATGGCGTCCTCAGTGAACAACGCCCGGATGTCATCGGGCTCATTCGAGGTCCACGCGCGTATGTATTGGCTCATCCAGGAGTTCACGTCGGTCATGCCTCCGTTCTACCCTCCGGGACCTGGGGGTTCAACGGTGGGGAGGTAACTGGGAAGGCTTCTACGCTGACCGGGTGTGGCCTCGTGTCGACCGGCGAATGTGGTCCTGCGTCAATCCGGTGAGTGAGGCAAGCTCGAGCTCGTCGCAGACCTGGGTTTGTAGAGCCATGACAATCAAAGCTTCGCGGCGTTCCGTGATCTGGTCGCGGTGCCCTTCTGCCGCCTTCAACTCCTCGCTCTTGGCCTTCAGCGCGTCGAGTTGTGCGTTGCGGGGGAGCCCGCTCGCTTGGAGGTCGTCATAAGCCAAGGCGATGTTTCGTACTGCCCGAATGCTCTCACCAGTCACGGCCGAGATGGTTGCCAACGTGAGCCCATCCTCCAATGTCTGGGCGATCATCTCGTTCCGGGCAGCGGCCAGAGTGCGGATTGCACTGCAGGCGTGGGAGAGGAGCTGCCTGTGCACTCCGAGGGCGCGCGTGAGCTTGGCGTGCTCCCCTTTGGCCGCAGCCCGGGCCGGGCGGGGTGCCTTGGCTCGATAGGTGTACCGCCCGGTGCGTAACCGGTCTGAAACGGAAGTGGTTGAGGCTCGCATTGGCTCCCTTTCCGACGATTGGCGAACACTTCTGAGCTATGAATCTAGGCTGCGTTCACCGAGCCGCGGAAATACCAATACCGCGTGAACCCATAAGCAAAGTGCATGGAAGCAACCCATATAAGCGAGAAAACACGTCGAAGGGCGCGCGAATCCCTGTACAGGCCCAGACGTCATAAGAGTCCCTTATTGATCCACGCACATTAGGTCTTATCCACAGCGCTCGCGGATCCCTAGTCTCGAAAAAGGGGATGCGCGAATCCGCGCGTCCCGGGTTCCACATTCCTGGAGGAGACATGTCCGACTACCTGCCGGCGTCGAGGGTCACCCGCATCAAGTCCTCAGCCAGCGTTGCGGCCGCCGCCCGCGTCCGCGAACTAAAAGCTGAAGGCATCCCGATCATCGACCTGACCGTCGGCGAGCCGGACTTCGACACCCCTGACCACATCAAGGCCGCAGCCATCGAGGCGATCAAGGCCGGCGAGACCAAGTACACCTCGGTGACTGGGACACCCGAGTTGCAGGCGGCCATTCTGCACAAGATCGAGAACCACACTGGCCACCACTACGAACGGAACCAGCTGACTATCGGCGGCGGTGCCAAGCAGGTTCTCTACGTTGCGCTCATGGCCTCGCTCAACGCTGGCGATGAAGTGATCGTCCCGGCACCGTACTGGGTTTCCTACCCCGATATGGTCCTTGCCAACGATGGCACACCGGTGATCGTTCCTTGCGGCGAAGATACAGGCTTCAAACTCACGCCGGCTGCCCTGGAAAAAGCCATCACCCCCAAGACCAAGTGGCTCATCCTTAACGCTCCGTCCAACCCGACCGGCGCCGTTTACTCCCGCGAGGAACTGCAGGCGCTGGGGGCGGTCCTTGAGGAGCACCCCCACGTCTTCATTCTCACTGACGAGATCTACGACGAAATCCACTTCGGCGATGGCCGCGTCATCAGTCTGGTCACCGCTGTGCCGGCGCTGAAGGACCGGATCCTCCTGGTCAACGGCGTCTCCAAGGCGTACGCCATGACCGGCTGGCGCCTTGGCTACGGCGTCGGCCCAGCCCCTTTGATCGCGGCCATGAACAAACTGCAATCGCAGACCTCTTCGTGCCCGTCGTCCATCAGCCAGGCCGCGGCCGTAGCGGCGCTCAACGGAGATCAATCCTTCGTCCGCGACAGTGTGGAGGTGTACCGCAAACGCCGGGACGCCGCCGTCGAAGGTTTGAACGCTATCAATGGGCTTTCCGTTTCTCCAGCGGAAGGTGCCTTCTACGCGTACGTGAACTGCTCGGGCGTCATCGGTAAGACCACGCCCAATGGCAACGTCATCGAGAACGACCAGGACTTCACGCTGTACCTGCTGGACGCTGCCCGCGTCGCTGTCATCCAGGGCTCGGCCTACGGCCTTGGCCCCTACTTCCGGATCTCCTTCGCCACCTCGCTGGAGACCATCAACGACGGCGTGGACTCGATCCGCGATGCCGTCAACGCCCTGTCCTAAGCCCACAGAAAGATCTTGAAAAATGATCCACGTCAAGACCAAGTTCGAGCGCCCCGACGCTGACGTCGTCAGCCGCCTCGCTGCCTTTTCCTCAGCTACCATCCATGAAGCCCAGGGTCGCCGCGGCGCATTGAGCTCCAAGATCAAGCCGATCGACCGCTCCATGTCCTTCTGCGGCCCGGCCGTCACGGTCGCTTGTGCACCGCAGGACAACCTGATGCTCCAGGTCGCCATCCACTATGCACAGGCGGGCGACGTGGTGCTGGTCGGCGCGCAGGAAATGGCCGAGGCCGGCACCTTCGGCGACGTCCTGGGCAATGCCATGAAGGCAAAGGGGATCGCCGCGATGGTCACCGATTCCGGTGTGCGCGACACCCAGGACCTGATCGAACTCGGTTTGCCTGTCTTCTCCGGCAGCGTCAGCATCAAGGGCACAGTCAAGGAAACGCTTGGCCCCATCAACCACCCGATCGTCTTCGGCGATGAAATCATCTACCCCGGCGACATTCTCCGAGGCGACGCTGACGGCGTCGTGGTGGTCCGCCGGGAAGAGGCTGAGGAAGTCATCGCTTTGTCCCAGGCCCGCGACGACCATGAGCGTGAACTCATCAAGCTGTACCACGACGGCGGCAACACCATTGAGCTCTGCGGCTTGGCGGAGAAGCTGAAGGCCAAGGGCTTGCTGGTCGAAGACTAGGCACCTCCGTCCGGGCCGGTCGCGCGTCTTGAATGGCGTTGTGGCCGGCCCTTTGGTGTGCACTTTTTTGCGCACGGAAAAGGCGCCTTGTCGGTGACAGGGCGCCTTAGGGTGCTGCAGCTTGGGTAAAAGTACGACGGCGGATGGCCGGGTTCAGAGAGGAGGGCCGGCGAGGAGTGGGCCGGGTCAGGTTCGGGAGGGCTTAGTCGAGTCCGGAGTGTCCCGGGCGGGTATCGACGAGGTGCCATTCGATGCTGTTTCCAGCGTGGGCGGGCATCAGGCTTCCCTCGAAGACGAATAATGGTTCGCCGATGCCGCCGATTGGCCGCCAAAAACCATTCCGTGGGCAGTGAAATCCGGTTCGTGCGCTCATCGTTCCGCGCGTTGGATTCGAAACCCATCCGGCTGTGCTGATCCTTTTCACCGTTATTTCCTTTGAACTTGCCCGCGGAATCCGTGAGCTGCTTTCGAATTTCTTGCTAATTCGATACTAGGAAATTAAAACGCTGCTGAATAAGACCAAAGCTGTCTGTCCGGATAAGTGTTTGTTATGGATGGGCCGGCAACTGCACGGGGTCGGTGCCGTACTTGCTGATGAGTTGTTGATGCAGCATCTCCTTGACCACCAAGAGCACCGCCGACGCTGCCTCGGACAGTGGCTCGTGGTCCGGGGTGCAGAGGGCGATTTTGCTTTGCAGCCCGGGCTCCACGATCCGCAGCACTTTGAAGTCCTGATCCGGGAAGAGGGCGTCGGCGGCTGACTTCGGCAGCACGGTGCCACCCAGGTTGGCGCGGATAAGCCGGGTCAGGGAGGGGACGGACTCCACTTCCCCCACGAGGCGGAGCCGCAGATCCTGGTCGGCCAGGCCCTTCTCGATGATTTGGCGCAAGGTGTGGTTCTTCTCCGGAAGGAACAGCCCCACCGTGCTCGCTTCCGCAAGAGTGACCGTGTCCTTGCCGTGGTTGACATCCACGTCGGGATGGACCACCAGGTGGAGGTCTTCGACGATCATGGTGGTAAATTGCACGCCCCGGATCTTTCCCGGCTCATAGATCAGCGCCATGTCGAGGCGTCCGTTCTTGATGGCCTCGCTCAGGACACCGCCGAAAATTTCGGTCAAGTGGAGCACGATGTCCGGGTAGCGTCGGCCGACTTCGCTGATGATCCTGGGCGTGAGGCTCGACGCCATACTGTAGGGCGCGATCGCGATGGAGACCCTGCCGGAGGGGGCGGCGCCTGAGGAGGCCACGTCCTGCCGGGCTTGTTCAACCAGGCGCAGGATCGACTGGGCGTGGCGATAGAGGGTGTGTCCCGCCGCGGTGGGTTCAACGCCTTGCTTGCTGCGGATCAGCAGACGCTGCTTGAGGTCGTTTTCGAGTGCAGACACCTGCTGACTGAGGGCCGGCTGGGCAACATGGAGGGCAGCAGCTGCCTTGGTGATGCTCCCGGAGTCAACGATTTGCACGAAGTATGCGAGTTTGCGCGTATCCATGTCTGCCTTCCTGGAGGGGCCACGTCCCCGGGTGGCATGCCATGGGGAAATTCTATCTGGCAGCACTGGGACCCACGCCACAGTACAGGGTGGTGCACGTCATAACGGAGAGCTATTACGGGATAGCTATTAGGTCTTTGTGCAACGTCGTTGGGCGGTGCGAGACTTTTGGAAGAACTTCAGGCCGCGATGTGGATTGTAGAAGTCGCAGGGAATTCCCCCGAATTCAATTTATCGCCTGCGGAGACGCTGCCATTTTCCCCATGCGTAATGACAACCACGGAAAGAGAATCACGTGAACCCGACAATTGATCTTGTAGCGGATCTCGGAGAGGGATTTGGCGCCTATACCATTGGCGACGACTCCGACCTCCTGGAGATCGTCACAAGTGCCAATATTGCGTGCGGGTTCCACGCCGGTGATCCGGACATTATGGCAACCACTGTTGCTGAATGTGTTCGCCGTGGGGTTGGCATCGGTGCACATCCGAGCTTCCCGGACCTGCGAGGTTTCGGCCGGCGCGATATGGGCCTCTCCGCCAGCGAAGTACAGAACGACGTCCTCTACCAGCTGGGTGCGCTCAACGGTTTCGCCGCGTTCCACGGCACCAAGGTCACCCACCTCGCGCCCCACGGCCGGCTCGGCAACTTGGTGGCCGTACGCCCCGATTACGCCCGGGCTGTTGCTGAGGCGGCAGCGCGGGTGGATAACGAACTCATTGTGGTGGCGCAGGAAGGCGAGCTGGCCACCGCCGCCCGTGCCGCCGGACTGGACGTGGCCATTGTTGGCATCGTGGATCGCGCTTACCAGGAGGACGGCACGTTGGTTCCCCGCAGCCAGCCCGGTGCCGTGCTCCACGATTCTGCCGAGATTGTTGAGCGGACCCTCCGCATGGTGATTGAGGGCAAGATCCGCTGCGCCAACGGCGTGGACATGACGATCGACGTCGACACCGTCCTCCTGCACGGGGACAACCCCGGTGCCGTAAAACTCGCCCGCTTAATCCGCTCGGAGCTCATCTCCGCAGGTGTCCGCGTCGCCCCGCTCGCCGAGGTCATGGACGCCAAGAGGAAGGCGGCCTGACATGCCAGTGCTCACAGCGGCTCCCACCGAGATCTACGAATCCGGAGACTCCGCACTGCGCGTGGTAGCTATCTCCCAGGCCAGCGAAGACAACTGGCTGACCGTTCACCGCCTGGCAGACTGGTTGGAAAGCTGCGGCGCCGAGGGCCTTCACGGGGCGGTTCCTACATACGATTCGGTGCTGGTTGAATTCGATCCGATCCTGGTTTCCGCCCGCCAGATGCGGGCATTCGTGAAACTCGGACTGCTTGAAATTGGACGTACGGGCGAAACCGCAACGGCTCCCCGCGAGTTCGATGTTCCCGTGGTCTATGGCGGCCACTACGGCCCGGACCTGGAGCGCGTTGCGCAGTATCAGGGGATTGATACTGAGGAAGTCATCCGGCTACACACCGAAAAGACATACACGGTTCGTTGCCTGGGTGCGCCTGCAGGCTCGCCCATGATGGACGGACCCGCGTTCCCCAAGCCCGTACCCCGCCTCAAGGATCCCAGGCTGAGTGTTCCGGCAGGTGCTGTTGCAGTCGCCGGCCGCCAAGCCGTCATCGCTCCGGCTGTGGCCCCCGGCGGCTGGTGCGTCATTGGCCAAACCCCCTTGTCAGTCCTGAATATCCGCCGGGAACCGTTGGTCCCGTACAAGCCGGGCGACATCCTGCGTTTCCGGGAGATCCATCCCGAGGACTTCAACCACTACGCGGGCTTGGAATTGGAGCCGCTGGAACTGGCTCCCTCGGGGTCCGGAGTGCGGCCATGAACGGCGGAATCCTCATCCAGCAGCCCGGTAACGCGGTGGTCACGGACCTCGGACGTACACGCGGCCCCCGTTTCGGGCTGCCGGTCAATGGAGCTTTGGACCAGTACTCAGCCCGAGCGGCCAACATTTTGGTGGGCAATCTGGACAACGATGCGCTGATCGAGATCACAGCCCTCGACTTCCGCATGAAAGCCACCACTGACATCCTGATCGCCGTTACCGGAACCCCGCTCACGCTCACCGTCGCCGGTCGCCCATCGAGCCAATGGGAACCGGTGTCAGTGAGGGCGGGAGAATCAGTGTCCATTCGTCGACTTAATAGCGGACTGCGCGCCTACCTCGCTATCCATGGTTCCATCGAGGCAGACACGCTGCTTGGCAGTGTAGCCCCGGACACCGTGGTGGGCTTTGGACTCCAGCTCAAGGAAGGTACCAGCCTTCCCACCCGTCGGAGCGTGGGCCCGGTGCGCCAGCCTTACTTCGACCTCCCCCTTTTCCGGTTGGGCCTTGAACGGCCAACCATGGGATCAGATCTGTCGGTCGATGTGACCGACGGACCGGACATCGCCGAGTTTGGCGAATCCGGTGAACTGCTCTTCACCTCGGAGTACACCGTCAGCGGCCGCAGCAACCATATCGGCCTGCGACTTGGCGGAGACCTTCCGGAAAGAACCTCCACCGGAGAGGTCCTTTCCCGCGGAGTGCCTGTGGGCGCCGTCGAGGTTCCTTCAAGGGAAGAACTGCTGGTGCTGCACCGGGGACGCGGCGTCACCGCCGGGTATCCCGTACTCGCAGTAGTAACCAGCACCGGACTGGATGTCCTGGCCCAAGCACGGCCGGGGGACAAAGTCCGTTTTCGGAAAACCACAGTGGCAGAAGCAACTGCCGCCCATCGGCGCTCGCGGGCGCAGCTTGAAACCCTCCGCGAATCCGTCAACACCGTCTTCGGACTCCTCGGCATCGGATGCCGTCCCCAGTGGCAGGACCTACCAGTTGCGGCATGCAGCTAAAGACCCTGTCGTCATACCAGTAGGCGTTGCTACGCTCATCTAGTAAGGAAAAGTCATGACCGCAAGCACCAACGCTGCGCCCACGCAGCATGAGCGGCTCACGGGCCGCCAAACCCGCAAAGTTGTCACCGCCGGTTGCGTTGGCATCTTCGTGGAACTGTACGACAACGGCATTTTCGCCTTTATGGCGGGCACGCTGGCGCTCGTCTTCCTGGCACCGGGTAACCCGGACAACGCCCTGCTCTTCGTGTTCGCTGGATACGCCGTTTCGTTCTTCGTGCGACCCCTCGGCGCTGTTGTTTGTGGCTACCTCGGAGACCGGATCGGCAGGCAAAAGCTCCTGGTCTTTGTGATCCTCCTGATAAGTGTTGCCACCGCTGGCATCGGCCTCTTGCCGCCATTCGCGGCCATCGGTGTTGCGGCTCCGATTCTGCTTGTCCTCCTGCGTCTTCTTCAGGGCTTCTCGGTGGGCGGCGAGGCTGCCGGCGCCATGACCTTCCTCGCTGAGCACGCCCCTGAGGGCAAGCGCGGCATCATCACCTCGTACGCCCAGATCGCCTCCTTCGCAGCACTGCTCACCGGTACGCTGGTGGCGTTTTCCATGTCCCCATGGCTCACGCAGGCAGCCATTGACGCTGGTGGCTTCGGCTCCTTCGCATGGCGCATCCCGTTCCTCGTCGCCATCCCCATGGGCATCATCGGCTGGTACATCCGCAAGGCCATTGCCGATACCCCCAACTTCGTAAAGCTCAAGGAAGAGGGCGGACTCTCCAAGAACCCGCTGAAGGAAGCCTTCAAGTCCGCCGAGCACCGCCGTGCCATGCTCCTGGCCCTCTTCATCCCGCTCATGAACGGCTCCGGCTACTACGTCCTGTTCTCCTACATGCCCACGTTCCTCAAGGGCAAGCAGCTGAACTTCACCATCGGCGGGGCGCTCCTGGTGACTGCCTGCAGCCTTGTTGTCATCTGCATCGCGATCCCGTTCATGGGGGCGCTGTCGGACCGCGTGGGACGCAAGAAGGTTATCGCCGGTTCCGCAATCGCCATGGCAGCCCTCGGAATCCCGTCGTACGCGCTCATAGCCACCGGTGAAATGGGCCTTGCCATCCTCGGAGCCTGCATTATGGCGATCGTCTTCGCTGGACACACCGCAGTCATCCACATCCTGATCGTGGAACTGTTCCCCACCCGGGTCCGATATTCGGCATACGGCCTGGGCTACAACATCTCGTCGGCACTCTTCGGCGGCACGGCTCCGCTGCTCATGACCTGGCTGATCAGCAGCACGGGCAACATCTACATGCCGGCCTTCTACGCAGTAATCACGGCACTCGGGACGCTCATCGCCGTCAGCACGGTCAAGGACCGCGCCCACGAGCCGCTCCGCGACGCTTAGCAAATACTGACCTTCGGGCTTCTGCGTCCGGCCCGGCCGGACGCAGAAGCGCCACCGATTCCCCACCTGGAGAACCCAATGACTTTTTCCGACTACACCACCGCTCTCGTCACCGGCGCGTCAACCGGAATGGGTGCAGCCATTGCCGAACGACTTGCCAAGCGCGGCTTGACTGTTCACGCTGTGGCCCGCAACGAGGAACGCCTTGCCGAATTGGCCGACCGTACCGGAGCGATCCCGCACGTAGTGGACCTGACCGACACAGCCGCGCTGGCCGCCGTCGTGAATGGCCTCAACGTGGACGTCCTGGTGAACTGCGCCGGGGTTTCCCGGCCGGGGAACATCCTGGACTCGTCCGAAGAGGATATTGACGAACTGGTGGACGTCAATCTCCGCGGCCTGCTTCAGCTCACCCGCCTTGTACTGCCGGGAATGGTGGAGCGGGACCTCGGCCACGTTATCAACATCAGTTCGATCGCCGGCACCTACAACTTCTATGGACACACCGTCTACCACGCGACCAAGGCTGCTGTGCACCAGGTCTCCCGGCAGCTTCGCAACGACACGGTGGGCAAGCGGATCCGGGTCACCGAGATCTGCCCGGGACGGGTGGAGACAGAAATCTTCGGCCGCAACATGGGCGGGACCCCCGAGGCCATGGATGAAGCCTGGAAGACGTACTACGAGGGCTACGAGTCCCTGACCACGGACGACATCGTGAACGCCTTGGACTACGCTATCGAAACGCCCCGACATGTGAACGTCGGCATGCTGGAACTGATGCCCACATTCCAGGTGCCCGGCGGCCTCACGTTTGACCGGCGCTAAAGCGCCCCCCAGATTCCGGTGACATCACTCCCGTCACCGGAAATACAAGCTGGCGGCCGCGTTTTCGCGGCCGCCAGCACCCGTTTAACCAGTAACGCCCGACGGCGCGTGGTTCAGTCCTCGTGCAGGGTTTCTGTCAGGTGGTGGGTGGGGATGCGGTCCCGGTCATACGTGATTTCCGTGTAGCCGTGGGGCTGCGGGCGGCCATCAGCGCCCATGTTCACGAACACGATCTCCTCGATGGTCAGGATGCTCTGCCGGGTGATCATGTTCCGGACCTCGGCGCGCATGGTCAAAGACGTGCGGCCAAAGCGTTTGGCCGTCAGTCCCATTTCGATGAGGTCGCCCTGAACGGCTGAACTCACGAAGTTGATTTCGGAGATGTACTTGGTGACCGCGCGGCCATTGCCCAATTGAAGGATGGCGTAGATCGCTGCCTCTTCATCGATCCACTTCAGCAGGCTTCCACCGAAGAGTGTGCCGTTGGCATTGAGGTCCTCGGGCCGCACCCATTTGCGCGTGCGGAAGGTGATGTCTGCTTTTTCCATTTTCCGAGATTATCTGACTACCGCAGCGTGTGCTTGATGTTGCGCGACGGTTGAGTGCTGCTGTTTGTCGGTTGGTTAGGCCATCGCCGTGTGGGAGGCGCTGTGGGAATTGATCCGCTTGGAGTAGCAGTAAGACCCATTTACGCCGACGTACGGTCCAAAATTGGGAATTTCGGCGAATCCGGCGCTTACATAGAAGCTCCGTCCATCAGACTGCGCTGATCCTGCCTCAGCTGCGATCACACTGAAGCCGTGGGAGTGGGCCTGGGCTTCGAGTGCAGCCAGGATGGAGCTCGCGACTCCTGATCCCCGCGCGTAGGGAACCACGTACAGTCGCTTGATCTCAGCTGTGTTCTCGTCCAACATCCTCAGGCCGCCGCATCCGAGCGGTTGTCCGGAGGATTTCTCGTAAGCCACAACGAAAACCGCAGTGTCAGCTTCGGTGGGCGGGGGACCGGGTTCGTGATCCGTGGTCCCGAACCGTGCGTCCAGTTCAGCCTGTTGCGCGGCGCGGAGGTCAGCGCCTACCGGGTTCGCCCAGGTGACCTGCCGGATGTTGAGCCGGGGGTTGGTCTGCATCGATGCCTCATTTCGCTTGGTTTCGCTGAGGTGTTTATGCGTCTTAAGCCTAGGAAGCTGCGGTTACCGCCGTGTTTCCTGCGCGTAAGCTTCGGGAGAATTGCTGAATTTCCTGCGTTGCGGGGCCTGCTCTGCGCGTTCTCGCGGCAATTTGGCGCGCAAAGCAGGCGTCACAACGCCTCGCCTGTTGGGTCCTCGGCCGTCTGGTCTGCCAAGGCGAGCCCACCCACGGGAATCTGGTCCCAGTGCAGCACGCGCCATCCTGATTCGGGATCACCTTCCAGCGCCACGATTCCGGTATTGGGCAATTGATGGGTCTCAGCGAAGAGCGTGTCGATGTCCTCTGCCCTGCGGCCCGCCCAGCAGCGGATTGCGGCACCGTGGCTGACGATGGCCGCCGTCGAATGTCCTGCCGCCGCAACCTTTTCCACAGAGGCATCGAAGCGGGCAAAGAAGTCATGGCCGTTGAAGGCGCCCGGCATGCGAACGTCGAGATCGCCGTCAGACCAAGCGAACACCGTGCCCATGTAGCGCAGGTGCGACTCATGATCCGTCTTCTTCTCCAGCGCACCGGCCTCGATCTCGTGGACGCCGTCCAGGATTTCCGGTTCCAGTCCCGTGGCGGCGGCGAGCGGTATCACCGTCCGCTGGGTCCGGAGAAGCGTGGAAGTGTAGAGCGCCTGAATGGACTCGTCTGCCAGAGCCTCTGGCAGGGCGGCTGCTTGCCGCTCGCCGAGTTCCGTCAATCCCGGGCCAGGAAAGGCCGTATCCAGTTGGCCCGCAACGTTGCCGGGGGTCTGTCCGTGCCTGATCAGTAGGAGCTTCATGGGTGCTCCGCTCCTTACGTCGTAGCTGTTCTGATTCCGCTGGGTCGGTCTCATCAGCTTAAAGGCCGTGTTGACTACCTGTGCTGATTTAGTCGACGTCGGCGGGTTAGGGACGGGCCGCGGGGCGAATGACGGCGGTGGGTTGTGCAGACGACAGCCCGTTAGACGCCGACGGCAGGCCGAGGCACCAAGCCCCGGCCCGCCGTCGTCGAGCGTTTGTTGCTACTTCAGGTGGTCCACCAATTTGTCAGCGATACCGGTGTACTTGCCCGGGGTGAGGGCGAGCAGGCGGGCTTCGGCGTCGGCGGAGAGGCCGAGCCCCTGCACGAACTCCTGCATCCGGGCGCCATCTACGCGCTGGCCCCGGGTGAGGTCCTTCAGGCGCTCGTAGGGGTTTTCCATGCCTTCCACGCCGGCAATGGCTTCGGCTCGCATGACCATCTGGATGGCTTCGCCCAGGACTTCCCAGTTGGTGTCGAGGTCGCCCGCGAGGACTTCCTCGGCGACGTCGAGGGCCTTAAGGCCCTTGGCGACATTGGAGATTGCCAGCAGGGAGTGACCAAAGGCGACGCCGATGTTGCGCTGTGAGGAGGAGTCCGTGAGGTCGCGCTGCCAGCGGGAAGTAACCAGCGTTGCGCCAAGGGTGTCCAGCAGGCCGTTGGAGATTTCCAGGTTGGCCTCGGCGTTTTCGAAGCGGATCGGATTGACCTTGTGCGGCATGGTGGAGGATCCGGTGGCACCAGCAACGGGAATCTGGCGGAAGTAGCCGATGGAGATGTAGCTCCAGATGTCCGTGCAGACGTTGTGCAGGATGCGGTTGAAGCGGGCAATATCGGCGTAGAGCTCTGCCTGCCAATCATGGCTTTCGATCTGCGTGGTGAGCGGGTTCCAGGTGAGGCCCAGTCCTTCGACGAAGGTCTTGGCAACAGCTTCCCAGTCGGCACTCGGGACGGAAGCAACGTGTGCCGCGTAGGTGCCCGTGGCACCGTTGATCTTGCCGAGGTATTCAGTCTTGGCGATCCGCGCCAGCTGGCGGTTCAGGCGGTGCGCGATGACCGCCAGTTCCTTGCCGAGTGTGGTGGGCGTGGCGGGCTGGCCGTGGGTGCGGGACAGCATGGGCACGGAGCGGTTGGCTTCGGCCATGGCCTCGATCTGCTGGACCAGTGCGGTGGCGTTGGGGAGCCACACGTCCTCTACGGCGCCCTTGATACCAACGGCGTAAGAGAGGTTGTTGATGTCCTCTGACGTGCAGCCGAAGTGGACCATGGCTGTCAGGTTTTCGATGCCAATTGCGGGCAGGCGGCGGCCGATGTAGTACTCCACTGCCTTGACGTCGTGGACGGTGACGGCCTCGATCTCGGCGAGTTCGTTGACCGATGCGGCGTTGAATTCGGTGACGATGGCACGGAGCTGCGAAACCTGCTCGTCCGTCAGGGGACCCGCGCCGGGCAGCACCGACTGGCTGGTCAGGTGGATCAGCCACTCAACCTCAACGTGAACGCGATCGCGGTTCAATGCAGCCTCGGACAAGTAGTCAACGAGGGGCGCGACGGCGGCACGGTACCGGCCATCGAGGGCGCCGAGGGCGAGGGGTTCGGAAGCGAGGGACACGCGAGGGGATTCAGCCATGGGGCCTATTCTTTCATGTTCCGCGGAGGCGCCCGAGTTGGTGACGTGGCTATGTGGACAGCCGCCCGCGTTATCCACATAGCCGACGGCGGCGCTTCCGCCCGGTTCCCCGGCTCCGTAGCGTCGTACCTACCGATCAGCAGAACAATCAATGGAGTACACGGACATGAGCGTCGGCTTGATGCCTGCAGCCAACCCACCCACCTTCGATCCCCTGGAGTGCGCCTCGCGCAGCCACGAAGTCCAGAGGCTCGCTTGGCGAATTAAGGCCTCCGTGGATCAGACGGATGCTGTGCTGGCATCCTTGCGGCGGACCCAGTTGGAAGAGTGGCAGTCTCCGGCCGGAAGTGCTTACAGGACAACTATTGCCCTTCACGCATCGGCGTTAATGCGGGCACGGGAATCGCTGGAAGATGCAGCCGCCTCGGTTCTCCGTCATTCGCAGAACGTCGCCGTCTCCGATGGGAGGGGGCACTGATGGCTGATGTTGCTCCTGTTGGTGCGGGGTCAGCCCCTCAACCTAAGGCCCCGGCCCCGGATGGGATCCTCAGCATCCGTGGGGGAGTGGGCGGAATGTCCTGCCAGTTGGAAGAGCTCCTGCGTGGAGCCGCACTCCTTGATGACTTGGTCCAGCAGTTGATTGGTGTGGAAGAAGTAACCCGTCGGGTGCAGGCTGATTTGGGGCCCTACCTCTTCGACTCGTACGCCTCGGGGTGTGCCGCAATCGATGCGGTGGCTGAAAGCGGTCAAGACGTAGGCAGGGTGCGTCAGGAATTGGTTGGTGTCAGCGCCAGTGTGCGCTCCAGTCATCACGATTACCTGCAAACAGAGGCCAAAAACCAATTCCCGCGGATGTTGAGGTTTGAAGAGATGAAGATGTCAGGTATCCCCTGGGTACCTGGCCGGGACATGATGCACAATGTGGTCACAACCATCATTCCGCCAGGTATGGAGGCGCGGGACATCATGCGGGGACTGCTGGAATCACCCCTGGTTCCAGCACTGAGGCCGCGCCCGGTGAACATCGAGAAGATGGACGAGTCGATCGAGCAAGTGGACCCATCCATGGCACAGAGCATCCGGCGGCTCGAGAAACTCCATGCCCGGGACGATGGAGAAATTGAGATTATCCAGCTCGACCACGATGGCTCGTCGTCGTGGATGGTGTTGATTCCGGGAACACAACCCAAAGCACCGGTTACAAATCCCTTCGACATACCGGGTGTTGGTGAAGCGATCGGTTACGACTCTGAAGAAGTCGTGCCAGCCATTCGTCAGGCGTTGAGGGAAGCCGGCGCTGAAGCCGGTGACGAGGTGGTAGCAGTCGGGCACAGCCAAGGTGGCGCGCACGCCATGAACCTCAGCCAGAACAAGGCATTCCTCAGCGAATTCGACCTCAGGTATGTCCTGACGGCTGGGGCTCCAGTTGGCGGTATTAGCTCCGAACCCGGAATTGCTGCGTTGCACCTGGAGCACATCCAGGACGCCGTCGCGGGTGCGGATGGCGGGGTGAACCCGGATACCAAGGACAGGGTTACGGTAACGCTGAACAATGAAGTCAAAACGCCAGAGGGGGAAGACCACGGCCTGGGTCCCGGTCACCGACTGGACAACTACGCCGCGGGCGCCGAATTGGTGACGGCGAGTAAGGATGCCTCCCTTGCAGCTTCTACAGCAGTGTTCGCGGGTGTTGTTGGTGTGGGAGGCATGGCGAAGGTGACTCACTTCAAACTGGAACGGTCACCCTTGCCGGACAAGAGGCCGAGCCTGCACAACCCCAATCTTCCAGAGACAAGATCCGTGGCCGGAGCGCGTTAAGTGAAGCGTTTACGGCGCCTGCAGCGCCAACAGTGAGAACAGCGCCAGCGGCGGGAACTGCATCTAGCGTTTCCGGGCCCCCGGGATCAGGCCGGCAACCAGGCTGATGATGCTGATGATGATCGAGGCGAGGATGGCTGTCCAGAAGAACGAGTCAATGGTGAGGTGCACAGGCGTAAAGCTGCTCAGCCACGCCGTCAGGTAAAGCATTGCCGCATTGATGATGATCGTAAACAACCCCAGTGTCAGGATCGTCACGGGGAGGGACAGAATCTTCACAAGTGGGCGCACGAACGCGTTGACCACTCCAAAAATCAGACCGATGAAGAGATAGGCCAAGACGATGCCTGCTGCGTCCGCGCCTTCAGTGATCCCCGCGTTGGCTGCCGCCCTTGCGGTGGCAGAGGAAGAGATCTCCAGTCCCTCCAACAGCCAGCTGGCGATCCAGAGAGCCAGGCCGTTGATCAGGACGCGAACGATGAATGAACCCATGCGCCCATGCTTTCACACTCGTCTGTGGCTCGGCTGGGACTTCACTAGTGAGAGGTAGCTTTATGAGGATGAACGTTGGCGGCCGAACACCCCAAAGGCCGCAGGGGTGCAAGTAGGCTTGAATCCATGACTACTACTGACAACGCACCGGAGGGCGTACTCCCTCGACCGGTCGTGGACAGGCTCCCCAAGTACGCGGCTGGTAAACCCCCCGCTGCGATCGAGGGCCTCACCAGCTACAAATTGTCGTCCAATGAAAACCCGCTGCCTCCGATCCCTGCAGTGTTGCAGGCCATCGCAGACCAGACTGACATCAACCGCTACCCGGACCCCTTGGCAACCAAATTGCGCATTGCTTTGGCCGGCTTCCTGGATGTTCCTGCTGACGACGTCGTCACCGGTGCAGGAAGCCTCGGCGCACTCAACCAGATTCTTGCCACGTTTGCGGGCCAGAATGATGACGGCAAGTCGGACGAGGTGATCTACGCCTGGCGCTCCTTCGAGGCTTACCCCATTTGTGTGGGCCTCACCGGGGCGGCCAGCGTGCAGATCCCGTTGCTTCCGGATGGCCGTCACGATCTCGAAACGATGGCCGCAGCGGTTACGGTGCGCACCAAAGTGATCTTGCTCTGCACTCCGAACAACCCCACCGGGCCCATCCTCACGGCTGAGGAAACGGAGCGCTTCATCAAGTCAGTGCCGCCCAACGTGGTGGTGGTCATTGATGAGGCCTACCAGGAATTCGTCCGCGACCAGGCTGCCGTAGACGGGATCAAGCTTTACCGGAAATACCCCAATGTTGTGGTGCTGAGGACTTTCTCCAAAGCCCACGGGTTGGCAGGACTGCGCGTTGGCTACAGTGTTTCCGGCCCGCAGCTCACCCAGCACCTTCGCGTCACGGCTACACCCTTCGCCGTCTCGCAAATTGCAGAACGCGCCGCGATTACATCCCTCGAGAATTTCGACCAGGTTGTCGAAAGGGTACAAAGCCTGGTGGAGGAGAGGGACCGCGTCACTTCGGGTCTCCGCGCTCTCGGATGGTTCGTGCCGGAGGCCCAGGGGAACTTCGTTTGGTTGAACTTGGGCGAGAACAGCGGCGAGTTTGCGGCGTTGGCGGCTGAGCAGGCCTTGTCTGTCCGGGCCTTCGGTAATGAGGGAGTCCGGGTCAGCATTGGCGAAGTGGAAGCCAATACAAGGTTCCTGAAACTCTGTGCAGGTTATACAAAGGCTCCGCACAGTTCCTAGCGGTTAACAAATGCGCCTACGCTACTTACTGCCGATAAAGTAAGGACGAAAGCCAAAATATATGCCCATTCCGGAATGCATTCCGGAATGGGCATATATCCCAGCGACAGACATTGCCCGGCACTAGCTGCGGCAAGCAAGGAGACGGAATGGGCTCGACACAACTGCCCCCCGGGACCGATGAAACTCTGGCGGCAACCTCAGCGGCTGTAGCTGCCTCGGGTGAACCCGTAGAGATGGTCCAGTTGCTCGGCCCTGACGGAAAGCTAGGCACCGATCCCGTCTTCTCTGACTATGCCAAGCGGATCGACCCCGAAAAGCTCCGCGTCTTTTATGCCGACATGGCCAGGATCCGCCGTTTTGACCAGGAGGCCACCGCGCTGCAGCGGCAAGGCGAACTCGCGTTGTGGGTGCCGCTGACCGGTCAAGAGGCCGCCCAAATCGGCTCGGCCCACGCCAGCCAGCCCCAGGACTACATTTTCCCCACTTACCGTGAACACGGTGTCGCACTGGTGCGCAACGTGGACCTCGCTGAATTGTTGAAGCAGTTCCGCGGTGTCTCCAACGGAGGCTGGGACCCGCGCGGGAACAACTTCCACCTCTACACCCTGGTCCTGGCCGCCCAAACGCTACACGCTGTGGGCTACGCCATGGGCATCCAGCGGGACCAGAAGCTCGCGGTTGCCGGTGATTCCAATGATCCCAAGGCTGCGGTGATTGCCTACTTCGGTGACGGCGCCAGCTCTGAAGGCGACGTCCACGAGTCAATGGTTTTCGCTGCTTCGTACGATGCCCCGGTTGTCTTTTTCTGCCAGAACAATCACTGGGCCATCTCCGTGCCCACCGAAGTCCAGACCAAGGTCCCGTTGGCCAACCGTGCCAAGGGCTACGGCTTCCCGGGAATCCGGGTTGATGGCAACGACGTCATTGCGGTCCACGCCGTCACTGAATGGGCCCTGGAGCATGCCCGTGAAGGCCGGGGCCCTGTGCTCATCGAGGCTTACACCTACCGGGTTGGCGCACACACCACAGCTGACGACCCCACCAAGTACCGCGAACTGGCCGAAGAGGCCGCGTGGCGTGAGAAGGATCCGCTGGACCGTTTGGAGAAATACCTGCGGACGGAAGGGCTCGCCGATGAAGCCTTCTTCGAGCAGGTGCAAGCCGACGGTGATGAGCTGGCCAAGTATGTCCGCAGCACCACGCATGGCCTTGAGGTGCCGGACATCCGCGATTCCTTCGCCAATGTCTATGTCGAAGCGCACCCGTTGATTGCAGAGGAACAGGCATGGTTCGAGGAATACTCGGCAGGCCTTGAAACCGACCAGGAGGCAGCTAACTGATGGCAACCATGACCATTGCAAAGGCCATCAACGAAGGTCTCCGCGCAACGCTGAAGAGCAACCCCAAGTCCCTGTTGATGGGCGAGGACATCGGGCACCTCGGTGGCGTTTATCGGGTGACGGATGGCCTGATCAAGGAATTCGGGGCGGACCGCGTCGTCGATAGCCCTCTGGCAGAGTCCGGCATTGTTGGTACCGCGATTGGCCTCGCTTTGCGTGGCTACTTGCCGGTGTGCGAAATCCAGTTCGATGGCTTCGTCTATCCTGCCTTCAACCAGATCACCACGCAGTTGGCCAAGATCCATGCCCGCAGCCATGGCCGCCTGACTGTTCCTGTGGTCATTCGAATCCCTTACGGTGGTGGCATCGGTTCCATCGAGCACCACTCCGAATCCCCGGAAGCGTTGTTCGCCCACACTGCCGGCCTCCGTATCATTTCGCCGTCCAACGCCCACGACGCTTACTGGATGATCCAGAAAGCCGTTGAGTGCCAGGACCCTGTGATCTTCTTCGAGCCCAAGCGCCGCTACTGGCTCAAGGGCGAGGTGGATGTTGAGAATGCCGGCCCGTCCGAAGACCCGTTCAAAGCACACGTGGTCCGCGAAGGTACGGACGCCACGATTGTGGCTTACGGGCCTTTGGTTCCGGTTGCCCTCGCTGCAGCAAACGCTGCAATTGAGGATGGACGCAGCATTGAGGTCATCGACCTCCGCTCCATCTCGCCTGTGGACTTCGACACCGTTGAGGCGTCGGTCAAGAAGACCGGCCGGCTGATCGTCGCCCACGAAGCCCCCACGTTCGGTGGCATCGGTGGAGAGATTGCCGCCCGCATCAGCGAACGGGCGTTCCTGCACCTTGAAGCCCCTGTGATCCGCGTTGGCGGTTTCCACATGCCGTATCCCGTGGCCAAGGTTGAAGAGGACTACTTGCCGGACATCGACAAAATCCTCGAAGCGCTCGACCGCTCCCTGGCTTACTAAACCGCCCTGATCCAGTCCGGCTTCACAGCCGGGCAGACGGAAATCGAGGACCACCGTGACTGTAAAGAAATTCAACCTGCCGGACGTCGGCGAAGGCCTGACAGAGGCTGAGGTAGTGGCTTGGAAGGTCAAGCCCGGCGACACCGTTGCCATCAACGATGTCCTGTGCGAGATCGAGACAGCGAAGTCGCTCGTTGAGCTCCCTTCGCCTTTCGCCGGAACGGTCACCGAGTTGTTGGTCGAGGAAGGCATCACGGTGGAGGTCGGCACGGCAATCATCGCGGTTTCGGACAACCAGCCCGGGGATGCAGCGCCGGTGACCCAGGCTCCGGCGGCGGCTCCCGCCGTCGATGCCCCTCTCTACGGCAAGCTTCCCGCTGATACCGACAATGGCGAAAACGGCCCGGCAGGCGGACCGCTGGTGGGTTCCGGCCCCAAGGCCGACTCCGTGAAGCGCCGTGCGCGCAAGCGTCCAGCCGGTACTGGAGAGGCAACTACGGTCGCCGAAAATGCCGAAGGTACAGTCCAGGACCACCAAGCGGTTCTGGCAGCCCAAGCAGCCCAGACGCCGGTGCCTCAACGCCCGACGTCGGCACGCGCCGCCGTCGCGCCGGTCACCCAATCGCCGGTTGCCCAATCGCCCGTCACCCAAGCGTCAGAAGTAACAGCGCCAGGAGCTTCCGCTCCGGGAGTGTCAACGCCCCAGACCGCAGCATCACGCGGCGCCGCCATCAGCGGTACCATCAGCGGGCTCGTCAACAAGGTCCTGGCGAAGCCGCCGGTGCGCAAGTTCGCCCGCGATCTCGGCATTGACCTTGCAGACGTCGTAGCCACAGGACAGCGCGGCGAGGTGACCCGCGAGGACCTGGTCAGCTATCAGGCGCAGCGTGACGCTGAGCTTGATCAGGCGGAGTCGTTCTGGGGTGCTTCCAAGAAGCCGCAGGACCAGAGGATCGAGCGCGTTCCCGTGAAGGGTGTGCGTAAGGCGACCGCCAAGGCCATGGTGGAGTCCGCGTTCACGGCACCGCACGTCAGCATCTTTGTTGACGTCGACGCGAGCCGGACCATGGAGTTCGTCAAGCGCCTCAAGGTTTCGCGGGACTTCGAGGGCATCAAGGTATCCCCGCTGCTTATTTTGGCCAAGGCAGTCATTTGGGCCGCCGCGCGGAACCCCAGTGTCAACGCCACCTGGGTAGATAACGCTGATGGCAACGGGGGTGCGGAGATCCAGGTCAAGCACTTCATGAACCTGGGTATTGCAGCTGCAACACCGCGTGGCTTGATGGTGCCCAATATCAAGGACGCCCAGGATCTCTCCCTGAAGGAGTTGGCCCTCGCCCTTAACGATCTCGCCACGAAGGCCCGGGGCGGCAAGACGCAGCCTGCCGAGATGCAGGGCGGTACCCTGACCATCACCAACATCGGTGCGCTTGGCATCGATACGGGAACACCCATCATCAACCCGGGCGAGGTTGCCATCATTGCGTTCGGAACCATCAAGCAGAAGCCGTGGGTCCTGGACGGGGAAGTGATTCCGCGGTGGATCACCACGCTGGGTGGGTCCTTTGACCACCGGGTGGTGGACGGCGACCTCTCGGCCCGCTTTATGGCCGATGTAGCTGCCATTCTTGAAGAACCGGCATTGTTGCTTGACTGATCGCCCGGCCGCCACCAACGCGGCTGCAGGGCCGAAAAGCGCTGTGGCCGCTGGCGAGGCTGGTCATGTGCCTGCCCAGTTGCTGTCAGGACACCAGTCGCTGTCAGAGCCCTGGCGCACTGTTGCCCGGGTTCTGACGGAAGTTTTCCAGCCGCCCATTGTAGTGACGGCCCTACTGTTGATCAGTCCTGCTATCGAACCCGGGTTTCCCGGAACCATGGGCTTCGGGCTACTCGGGGCCCTGTTCGTCTGTATCCTGCCGCTGGCGTACGTGCTGGTGCTGATCAAGCTGGGCAGGGTCACGGACCATCATGTCAGCGACCGTCGGCAACGGCCCGCATTGCTGCTGCTTGCTTTGATCTCCGTGCTTGCGGGCCTTGTTGTGCTGCAGGTGATTAGGGGTCCGGTGAGTGTTTCACTGATGATTATCGCCCTGATCGGAGGCATTGCCATTCTGGCGGTGGTGAGCGCTTTTTGGAAGATGAGTGGACACGCTTCGGCCATCGCCGCCGCTGCTGTCATTGTGGTGATGATGTTCGGACCCGGCTGGCTGCCCCTGTTGGTCATAGTGCCGGCCGTTGGGTGGTCGCGGGTGGTGCTGCGCGCCCATACGCTCGGGCAAGTCGTCGCCGGTTCTTTGTTCGGCGCCATCGTCATCGCAGGATTGTGGTGGCTGCTGCAGGACTGGATGCTCTGATAGCGGGCCGCGGGCGGCGGGGCAAGCCTCCGAGGCCTGATGTAAGGGCGGCTCTGCTTTAGAACGCGGGGTAGTTGACCAGCAACGCCTGAAGTTCCGTGGTGGACATGTGGTTTGCCATCTCCACGCTGATGCCCATAGCCATGGCCGCGAAGGTGATCATTGCGACGCAGGCAAGGGAGAGGAACCGCCAGTCCTTGCGCATGATGCTGCCGAAAGTTTCCGGCATGTTCAGGCTGGGGGAGATCATGTTGGGGGCGCTGTCCCAGGAGCCGTCGTCGAGCATCGCGATGATGCGGTCATTCGCGCGGTCAAAACGCATCGTGCTGATGCTGTTGCCGTGGCGGGCAAGCAGGATGTCGTGTCCCACGCGCTGGCGCGGCTGCAAAGTAAGCAAGTGAAGTCCCCTGAAGTCAGTTGATGGAGGATGGCTCACGCCATTGGGGGCATCTCAATTTTATAACGATGACTTCTGGGGGCAGGCCGAAATCACGCCAAAAGCCGGGTGAGGCTCCCCACCCGGCGGCGTGATTCAGGTCGCTTACGGTTGGTCGGTCTTGGCGATGTACACATCGCAAGGAGCATTGTGGGCCACGGTGTTGGCTACGCTGCCAAGGACACGACCAAGGCCTTGCATGCGCCGGTTGCCCACCACGATCAACCGTGCTTCGAGCATTTCTGCTTCTTTGACCAGGGCTTCACCGGGCTTGCCGCGGGCTGCCGAGTACGTGACCTCAAGGCGGTCGTCAGACAGGCGCTCCGCCACGGTGCGGGCGACGGCTTCGGCTTCGGCAGCGTCGGATACGATCCACTTGTCCGTCCCGATCTCAACTACCTCAGTCTTGTTGCTGTCGAAAGCGCTCACCACGCGAAGACTGGCGCCAATCCCGATGGCCAGTTGCTGGGCAGCCTTGGCCGCCCTCATCGCCGTCTCGCTACCGTCTACTCCTACAATGACAACCCCGGTCATAGTGATGCTCCTTCAGTGGTGGCTTTAATGGCCTCTGCGAGAACAGGGGCCAGACGACGTACGCCTTCGGCAATCGTATCCGGCGGTACAGCGCTGAACGCCAGACGGAGCTTGTTGGAGGGGCCATCTGCCGGCGAGAAAGCTGCGCCGGGAATAAAGACAACCCCCGCATCGATGGCCTTCTTCAACAAAGGGTAGGTGTCCACGCCTTGAGGCAACGTAACCCAGACGAAGAATCCACCGTCGGGGCGTGTCCACGAGAGTCCGGCCGGCATGTATTCGTCCAGGGCGCTAAGTAGGGCTTTGCAGCGTTCCGCGTACAGGCCGCGGTAGGTTTCGATTTGCCCCCACCAGTCGTAATCACGCAAATATGCGGATACAAGCATTTGGTTCAGGGGCGGCGGGCAAAGCGTGACTGCTTCGGAGGCCAGGTAGAAGCGACGCTGCAGGTGGGCGGGCACCAAGGCCCAGCCAATGCGAAGACCCGGCGCGAAGATCTTGGAGAAGGACCCCAAGTAGATGACGTCGTCTGGATTTGCAGCCCGCATCGGTGCGATCGGGTGACCGTCAAACCGCAGCAGGCCGTAGGGGTTGTCCTCCAGAACGATAATATTCGCCTTGCGGCATATATCTACGATCCGCTGCCTTCGCTCTTCCGCCAAGGTGATGCCCGAGGGATTGTTGAAGTTGGGAATTGTATAGAGGAACTTGATGCTCTTGCCCTCTGACTGGAGCGCGGCGATCCTGGCTTCAAGCAGTTCAGGTACCAACCCGTCGTCGTCCATTTCGATTGGCTCCACCTGCACTTGGTAAGCCTCGAAAGTATTCAGGGCCCCAACGTAAGTGGGATTTTCGACCAGGACCACGTCGCCGGGATTGCAGAAGACCTTGGTGGCCACATCCTGCGCTGACTGGGAGCCTGCAGTAATCACGATGTTCTCAGGCTGTGCGTCCATGATGCCTTCTGCAGCCATGATCGCGCAGACTTGTTGGCGCAATTCCGCGGTTCCTTGGCCACCGCCGTATTGCAGGGCGGTCATCCCGTCTTCGGCAATGATCCTGGCGGCGGTCTGGCCAAGCTTTTCGAGCGGCAGCGATTGCAGATACGGGTTGCCGCCTGCGAGCGAGACAAGGCCGGGCCGCATGGAGATATCGAAGACGTCGCGGACAGCGGACTGCTTGATGTTGGCGGCCCGCGCGGAGAACAGTTCCTCGTGCGGGTGGGCGGCGGCCGTGGCGGCGCGCTCAATGGCGTCGATGGCTTCAGCGGGCAGCTTGGTGCCGGCATCCAATGTTTCGTGGGTCACAGTGACAGGATACTCCTGAAGGTTGCTAATTAGGCAACATCTGTTTTCAAGAACGCGCCGGTTTGCGGGGTTTGCTTTACGCCGGGAACGTCAGGGGCTGGAATGTAGCTATGACACTGCACCGGGGATCCGTGACCAAAGCCGAACTCTTCCACAAGCTTCACGACGCCGGGCCCACGCCATTGGTCCTGGTGAACGTTTGGGATGCGGCTTCCGCCCGCGTGGTGCAGGAAGCTGGGGCGACCGCGATAGCCACCTCAAGTTCGGCGGTTTCCTGGAGCCTGGGCTTCCGGGACGGCGACCACGTGCCTTGGGGGTTGGCGATGGGGGCGCTGGGACGGGTGGTAGGGGCAACCAAACTGCCGGTTACTGCCGACATCGAAACTGGATACGGGCGCACAGACGACGAACTGCGGGCCACCGTGCACGGGGTGCTGGATGCGGGCGCCGTCGGCATCAACATTGAGGACTCGGCTGCGGAGCCACTGACGGACATCAACGAACAATCGCGGCGCATCGCTTTGATCCGTGCCGTAGCGGACGAGCGCGGAATCCCGTTGTTCATCAATGCCCGAACGGACACATACCTCTCCGGACAGTATCCGGACAACGTTTACGACGAGACCCTTCGCCGCGCTGAGTCCTACCTTACGGCGGGTGCGGACGGCATCTTCGTTCCCGGAGTCGTGGACCTTCACGTCCTGCACGAACTCTCCAGCAAGATCCCCGCGCCCCTCAATGCACTTGCGGGAGTAGGTGCGCCATCGCCGATGGAACTTCACGACGCCGGCATACGGCGGGTCAGCATCGGCGGAAATACGGCTAAAGCTGCCTACGCAAAAGTCGCACGGGTGGCGAAGGAGATTCTGGGAGACGGTAACTGGGCAGGATTGGCAGGCACCCGCAGCCACGACGAGATGGATGCGCTCTTCGCCCGAGGACCCAAGTACAGGCCGTAAGTAGCGTACAGGCCGTAAGTGGCGCGGTTCGCGGCAGAGGAAAGCGCACGACGGCGGAACCTGGCTTTAATGTCTGACCCCGCCATTAGCTTGGAATCAGCAGCAAAGACGACAGGTAGGGGAGGGGCGGATGGCAAGACGCAGTGTGCAGTTCTGGCGCATTGACCAACTGAATGGCGATGATCTGCGCGCTCCGTTTCCGGCACGCCGCGTGGCCGGGGCACTCAAGAAGGCCCAAGAGGCTGGGACAGACCGGCATTTCATCGGCGTGGACGGCACCGTTTTGCTTGCTCAAACCGCATCATTCTCACCGCATCCAGTGATCCTCCTGGATCGGGTCCGCGAGACCAACCTGCCCAGCGTGGGGGATGCACTTGGACGCCGCAAGCCCCTCCCCTTGGCGCCGGGCGACCATCTCCTGGAAACCACCTACTTTGCCTTCCTGAAGCGGAACGTCATGGCCGTGTTGACCAGCGGCAATGGCCCGCGGGCTTCCAGGATGGGCGAGTACCTCGAAGGCATGTTGGGCCTTGAACTTGGATTGGTCCCGGTGGTCCGTGAGGATATCGAGGAGATCCTCAGCAGGCTTGAGGTGAGTCGCTTCGAGTTCGCACTTCCTGCTGAACGCCTCTCCGGAAAGTTGATGGAGGGTGAATGGGCTGATGTTCTGGACAGTGCCTCGCGCCTGATGAATGAGGGAACGTTCAGGATTTCCCTCAGTGTTGGCCGTTCGGGAAGGGCTGAGGACAAGCAGCGGATCCGGGATCGCATCCAGCAGCTCATTGATCTCTTCCGCAGGGCAGGCTCCGTCGAGCACTTCGACTACGTCGTAGCCGAGGGCAAGGACTCCCTGACCGGCGACCGCGAGGTGGTCGATCTCCTGAAGGAGCGTTTCATTTCCCACATTGAAGTGGACCCGGATGTGTTCAACGATCCCCGGAAGTCCACTGCCGAGGCCATTGCCATCCTCAGCAAACAGGCCAGGGATAACGAAGCATTCTTCGCCCGCACACTGCCGGACATCAGAGGATCCGCAGATTCGGTTCCTGTGCCGGACATCGTCGCAGGTGGAATGGCGGCAGTGCGGGAAGCTCTGGCTGCGGCCGTCACGAAGGAGGAGGCCGCCAAGGTGAAACCTGCGGGCGGGAAGCCAGCCGAAGCATCAGAAGGCAGCGCGGACCATGAGCTTGTACGAGGTTGACGTCGAGCACGGAGGGCGCCGTCGGACCGTCTGGCGGTGGTTTCTGCTGCATCCGCCAGCAGACTATGGGTGGGCCGTTTTGGCTGTGCTGATGTGGCTTGGCTTGGCGTGGCTCTTGAAGCAGCCGTTGATGCTGGAGGGCGTCGATTCAGGTGCCCGTCGAACCCTGTTCCAGACCCTCGCTACGTTGGCTGGAGCTACCGCTGGCCTCACGCTCACCAGCGTCTCCATGCTGATCAACGTACTCGGCAAAAAGGCGGCGCCCGGGCAGCGTGAGCTTCCCCTGGAGAAGCTCAGCGCCGTGCATCGTCGCCAAATCGGAGAAGTGTTCCTGTTCGCCATCCCGGGGCTTGGCCTGCTGGTGGTGGCCGCCCTTGTCGCCGTGGTCCTGGAGGGCGATGGTCCCAGGGGGCTCTGGATTCCGGAAGCGGTTGTCTTCGTTCTCACCTTCGCATCTGTGTTGGCACTGCTCCGTGTGGCGTGGGCACTACGGCGGGTGCTGGCCATCGCGACGGCTTGATGCCTCCATAACCCCAACTAAGTTCCTGACCCGCTTTTCCGTTGCTGGCCGGCGACGAAACAGCGGGTTCACAACGTAGGTGCGTCGCGGGAGGCCTGAAGCACGCTAACGCAGGCTCAGCGCCTCAGCCAAAGTCTTGCCGTTGACATAGATTTCGGCTCGGGATGCCCCGCTGGCGGAGACGATGGTGTGCGTCAACTGCGCCTCGATACGCGGGATGTCGCACACTCCACCGGGCTGCAGCGTTCCCCCCAGGTTCACCACCACCGTTGTTCCGCTGACGTAGCCGGACACGAAGTACAACGAGGAATTGGCCAGCGAATCGTAGAGGCCGGCGCCGGTGTCCAAGGGCATGCCGGCTTCCAGCAGGCGGTTCAGCGCCAGCGTCAAAGGGTCACCGGGCGCCAGGGCACCGCGGACAGGCACCAGGCTGTCGTTGCATCCGAAGCGAACACCTCTTGCGCCCCCGTCGTCAACGGCAACGTAATAGACGGCCGGCCCCAAGTTCAGGTCCTGAGGCACGGTCGCAGCCCGGGCAACGGGAGCAACAGCCGTCGGTGAAGGGCTTGGCGTAGCGACGGGTGAAGGTGCGACGTCGGCACTCGGCCCAGGCGTTGGGGCCACTCCACTGCCGCCGTCACTAGAGCCAGAGCCAGGGCCAGAGCCAGAATCAGCCCCAGCACCATCGGAGCCCGGAATGGTTGAGGGAGTGGCGAGACCATCAGGACGATTCGCAGTGCCGCTCCCCGTCGCCGGGGATGGCACAGACGGAGCGTTGGAAGCCCCGTCCGCCGCAGTATCACGCACCGAAGCCGATGGGCCCACCCCAGGAGCAGACGAAGTATCCCCGGCGGAGGGCAGGGTCCCTGGGACCGAAGTACAGCCAGCCAGCAGCAGGCCCAGCACGAGGCAGGCAGCCGGGATCGCCGTCGTACTTGTTGGTCTCCGCCCGGCACGCATGACAGCCCCACGCTCCTGTCCGTCCACCTGTAGTTCAACGTTAGGCCCGTGTGACTTGCAGCAAAATGCCGCTACGGTGACGGTTCGGACAAGAGTTGATCACGCTCCATCCAGTAGACGCCGGAAACGCAAATGCCCCCACTCCGTCCTGCGCGGTTCGCAGGGATCGGAGCGGGGGCACGGAAAGCGAAAAAGACTAGGCTGCTGCTTCTTCTTCCTGAACGGCAGTCAGGGGTTCGAAGATAGCCTTGATCTGCTCAACAACCTCGGCGTCGTCCTTCGGGTGCAGTTCAGCAAAGCGGATCATGGAACCCGGGACGGCCAGCTTGACCTCGTCAAGGACCTTGGCGCCGGCGATCCCAACAGCCTTGCGGGCCTCGTCCTGTGCCCAGACTCCGCCGAACTGGCCGAAAGCGGTTCCGACGACGGCGGTCGGCTTGCCGGTGAGGGCGCCGGCGCCGTAGGGGCGGGACAGCCAGTCAATGGCGTTCTTCAGCGAGGCGGGCATGGTGCCGTTGTGCTCGGGGGTGACGAGGAGAAGGGTGTCGGCGTTGGCGGCAGCAGCGCGCAGGGCCGCAGCTTCTGCGGGAACCTGGCCTTCGACGTCGATGTCTTCGTTGTAGAACGGGATGGTGCCCAGGGAGTCGTGGATCTGGACGTCTACGTTCTCCGGTGCGTTCAGCTGGATGGCTTCGGCGAGCTTCTTGTTGTGGGAATCAGCGCGGAGGCTGCCGACGAGGGTAAGAACGGTGCTCTTTGACATGGTGTCTCCTTTGTAAGCGTTTGGACCTTCACTGATACTAAACGGACTGCGGTCCGGTTTCTATTCCCGGGTCTAGAATGTTTTTTGTGAGCTCGATCCCAATCCAGCCGGACGTGCCCTTCGGTCCGCCGCATGAGCGCAGCGACGCCGCCCGGAATCGCGAGCGGCTCCTGTGCGCTGCCCGCGAGTTGGTTGACGAGTTCGGCGTGGAAGCACTCACCATGGACGCGCTCGCCTGCAAGGCCCAGGTTGGCAAGGGAACCGTATTCCGTCGCTTCGGTAGCAGGGCCGGCCTCATGATGACCCTTCTCAGTGACTCTGAATCTGAATTCCAGCGCGGCTTTATGTTTGGTCCGCCACCCTTGGGCCCGGGTGCGCCACCCAGCGAACGGCTGATGGCCTACGGCGAGGGCCGCATCTACTTCGTCCTGGAAAACGGCGAGCTCCTGAAAGCGGCCGCAACCAATGCCCGCAATCGCTTTGACGTGCCGGCTACTGTCCTTGCGCATCGACATATCGAGGTCCTGCTGCGGGAGGCCGGCATCGCGGATCCGTGGGTCATGGCGATGTCACTGCTTTCCGCGCTGGACCCCGAACGAATCGTCAACGACGTCCGCGTCCACGGCATCTCGCCGAAGCGGCTCACTGACTCCTGGCGCGAACTCGTGGCGCGCCTCATGGGATCTTCGTAAGCCCGAAGTTCCCCGTCGTTCGAGCTTTCGAAGTCCCCGCCTAGGTACAACGTGAGTCGGGCTGTAAGCGCCACAGTGCCACCGCCGTCGAAATCGTGACGCAAATCCAGATAACAATCTGGCTGCAGGCAAGAAACCGGGCCTGATTGAGCGAAACGTGAAGCAGTTATTGTGGTAGTTTCCTCTTGAATGTGACCCATGCCATACAAGGGCGGCGATCACTGGAGGGGTCTTGGGGGGCCATCACCCCTCATGCCAATTCGTAGCTGACGCCGGCCACAGCCGGGAACCGCGGAAGGACGAGCATTGAGCTTTGCCACGATCCAGGGCAGCCGCCCGACATGCTGAAATATCTGACGAAGCGGTCGGGCATCTACCTGATCATGATCTTCCTGACCACGAGCGCGGGCTATTTCCTGGCAGTATCAACGCTCAAACCCGCGGTCCTGGAACAGGAGAAGATCCCGCGGCCAACCCCGGAACAAGTAGCCGCGTCCTTCCGTGGACTCGGCCTGGACCCCAACGCCAATCCATGGGAACGCTATGTCGGCTGGCTCGGCGGCATCGTCACGCGCTGGGACTGGGGGCGCAGCCCAAACGGGGCATTCGTCAACGCCGAATTCGCTGACCGGGTACTTGTTTCCACAAGGCTCTTTATCGCCTCCATCATTCTGACGCTGATCATCGGCGTAGCGCTCGGGGTTTATTCAGCAGCGCGGCAATACAAGTACCAGGATCGCGTCATCACGTCCTACAGCTATCTGGTGCACATCCTTCCCGCACCGATCGCCTACTTCCTGGTCCAGTTGGGCGCCATCAGCGTCAACGAAACCGTAGGCCAGCGCATCTTTTTTGTCACTGGAATCTCGACGCCGGGGATCGACCCGGGGTGGCCTGCTTTCGTTGACCTTGTGGCCCACTACGCCGTGCCCACCTTCGCGATGACCATCTTCGGTTGGGCCGGTTACCAGATCGCACAGCGGCAGTATCTCCTGGACAATGTGAATGCCGACTTCGTCCGCACCGCCAGGGCAAAAGGGCTTACGCGCAACCAAGCCATCCGCAGGCATGCCCTGCGGGTGTCCTTCATTCCCGTGGCGCAGAGCATTGCCTTCACCATTCCCGCGATCTTTACCGGCGGCTTCTTTGCGGAGGCGATCTTCGCCTGGCCCGGCATTGGCCTGTGGAGTATCCAGTCGATCGGGCTTCAGGACGTCAACGTCGCCACGGCTACGCTGGCCTACGGCTCGGTGATCTTCGCGATCGGCGCCATCCTTGCCGACTTCGCGACGACGCTGGTCGATCCGCGAGTGAGGGTCCAGTAATGACAAACATCATTGATCCCATTGCGGAAATCGACGAGTCAAGGGTTGCCGACCAGGACGTCGTGATTGGGAAGTCCCGCATTATTTTCCGTCGATTCATGCGGAACCGTACCGCCGTCGCCGGCTTGTTCATTTTCCTGGCGCTGTTCCTCTTCTCCTTGTTCGGCGGATTCCTGACGCCCTGGGACAAGGACACGATCGATCCCCTCAACATCGGCATGGGACCATCACCGGATCACTTCCTGGGTACGTCGCAGGCCGGTATTGACCTTATGGCGCTCATCGTTGAAGGCACACGGATCTCGATCTTCATCGGCCTGATCGTGGGCGGCGTATCAGTCCTGATTTCCGCCGTCTACGGCTGCACCATGGCGTTCTTCGGGGGCAAGGTGGACGCCGTCATGTTGTTCATCCTTGAAGCCCTCATCATGATGCCGGCCATTCTGGTGGTCGCAGTGGCCACCAGCGGGGGCGGCGGACTCAAGGACCTCCCCAGCTGGCTCCTGCTGATCATCGTGCTGCTGTTCTTCAGCTGGATGGGCACCGCCCGCCTGGTGCGCTCATTGTCGATGTCCCTCATGCAGCGGGACTACGTCAAAGCCGCCAAGTACATGGGTGTTCCCTCCCGCAAGATCGTATGGCGTCACCTCGTCCCCAACATCGGCTCACTGTTGGTTCTCGATTTCACCCGCGGTATTACCGGTGCCGTGCTGGCCGAAGTGGCGTTCTCCTTCATCGGCATCGGCATCAAGCTCCCCGATGTCAGCCTGGGAGTCCTCATCGGCCAGGCCACCGGCCAGGTGTCCTCGTTCCCGTGGATGTTCTGGGTACCGCTGACCGTCATGTTCCTCCTGACTGGTTCGCTGGCCATGATGAACGACGGCCTCCGCGACGCCTTCGACCCCAGCTCAAGTTCCATCGGCCGCGCGAAGACCAAGACCGCAAAGAAGACCAGCAAATGAGCACTAACATCTCCCACACGCCCGCAGAGCGACTTCGTGATGCCGGGCTCTACGCCCCCGGCGACGCCGTCCTGAGCGTCCGGGACCTCAACGTCCGCTTCAATTCTGAAAACGGCGTTGTCCACGCTGTGCGCGGTGTGGACTTCGACCTCATGCCCGGAAAAACCCTGGGCATCGTGGGCGAATCAGGCTCAGGAAAGTCCGTGACGTCCATGGCCATCATGGGACTCCTCCCGGAGACCGCGGACATCTCCGGTTCGGTGCGCTACAAGGGCAAGGAACTCCTTGGCCTGAGCGACAAAGCGATGTGCAAGCACCGTGGCAGCGATATCGCCATGGTGTTCCAGGACCCGCTATCGTCGCTGACCCCCGTTTACACCGTGGGAAACCAGATCATTGAGGCCCTGACGGTCCACAACCCCACCATGAGCAAGCAGGCTAAAGAAGCCCGCGCCGTCGAACTTTTGCGGATGGTGGGCATCCCGAGCCCCAAGGACCGGCTGAAGGCCTTCCCGCACGAATTCTCCGGCGGAATGCGCCAGCGCGTGATGATCGCCATTGCTATCGCCAACGATCCGCGGGTACTCATCGCGGATGAACCCACGACGGCGTTGGACGTCACCATCCAGGCGCAGGTGTTGGAAGTCCTGCACACAGCGCAAGAGGAGACCGGCGCCGCCGTCGTCATGATCACCCACGACCTCGGCGTCGTAGCGGGCATGGCCGACGACATCATGGTCATGTACGCAGGTAAGCCCGTGGAAACCGGGACGGTGGAGGACATCTATTACAACCCCCGCATGCCGTACACGATGGGTCTCCTCGGCGCCGTCCCGCGCGTTGACACTGCCAACAAGCAGTCACTGGTTCCGATCGAAGGCACGCCGCCCAACCTGACCCTGCCCGTAACAGGCTGCTCGTTTGCGCCGCGCTGCCCGCTCGCCAGCGATGCCTGCCTGCACGGTGAGCCCGAGCTCTTTTCGGTCCCCGGTTCCGAAGGCCACAGGGCCGCCTGCATCAAAACCGACGAGTTGTCCGGTGAGGCGGACGCGCACCAGATTTTCCAGGCGCCGCCCAAGCCCGTGTCAAAGTTCGACGGCGTTGCCCGCCTTGAGCGCGACAAGGTCCTTGAGCTCAAGGACGTGAAGAAACACTTCCCACTGCTAAAGGGCGCGCTGATCAAGCGCCGGATCGGCACGGTCAAGGCCGTTGACGGGCTGAGTTTCGACATCCGCGAAGGCGAGTGCCTCTCAATCGTTGGCGAGTCCGGTTGTGGCAAGACCACCACGTTGCTGGAGATCATGGAGTTCCACCCCGACCAAGTGGGCGAAGTGGTGATTGGCGGCGTGAGCAACAAGGTAGCCACCGACTCCAAGACCAAGATGGCCATGCGCAAGGAAATGCAGATGGTGTTCCAGGACCCCACCGGGGCACTGGATCCGCGCTTTACGGTGTACGAAGTCCTGGCCGAACCGCTGGAAAACCTGGGCATGCCCAAGGCCGCTGTCCGGAAGCGCATTATGGAACTCATGCGGCTCGTGGGCCTGCAGGCGGACCATGTCAACCGCTTCCCCAACCAGTTCTCCGGAGGCCAGCGCCAGCGCATCGGCATCGCCCGGGCGCTCGCAGTGAATCCGGAACTCGTGGTCCTGGATGAACCCGTTTCCGCCTTGGACGTCTCCGTCCAGGCCGGCGTTATCAACCTCCTGGACCAGCTTCGCGCCGAACTGGGCCTGAGCTACCTGATGGTGGCCCACGATCTCTCAGTGGTCCGCCACATCTCGGACCGCGTGGCCGTGATGTACCTGGGCAAGATTGTGGAAACCGGCGATGTGGACGAAGTCTTCGACAATCCGCGGCATCCTTACACCAGGGCGCTTCTCTCTGCGATCCCGGTACCTGATCCCCATCTGGAACGCACACGTGAACGCATCATCCTGCAGGGCGATCTGCCCAGCCCGCTTGATGCGCCAAAGGGTTGCAATTTCGCAACGCGTTGCCCCGTATTCGCCGCACTACCTGCCGCCAAGCAGGAGAAGTGCCTTACTCTGGAGCCGCCACTTGCTTCAGAAGGTCAACAGGAGTTTGCATGCTTCTTCCCGGACGGGGAAATAGATGCCGACATGCTGGTGGTGCATGCCTGACGACAAATGACTCATTGATTGAACCCTGTATTCAATTCGTAAAGATTTCCAGTCGTAAACATGAAGGGCAAACCATGAAGAAGTACACGACGATCGGCGGCGTAGCAGTTGCAGTTGCACTGATGCTGACCGCTTGCGGCGGGGGAACGCCGTCGGGTCCGGCCTCCCAGAAGGCCGAAGAAGCTGGCGGCGACATCAGTAAGCTCATAAGCGTTAATGCCAAGGAAGCCAAAGACCTGGAGCAGGGCGGCACCGTCACCCTTGCTGTGGGCAGCATTGGCCCCGACTTTAACGGCTTCTCCAATGTGGGCAACAGCGCAGACAACTCGGCGCTGATGACCCCGGTTAATACGGCTTCCATCAACAGCGGCGGCATCGGCGGCTGCTGGAAGTTGGACTTCAACGGCAAAGCTGAGCCGAACAAGGACTTCTGCGAAGACGTCAAGAGCGAAGTCAAGGATGGCAAGCAGACCATCACCATCAAGGTCAACGACAAGGCGACCTGGAACGATGGAACGCCGATTGACGTCAAAACCTTCGAGAACACGTGGAAGATGCTGAAGGGCGACGACAAGTCAATCGACATCGTTTCCGCCGGCGCCTACGCTTTCGTGGACTCGGTCAAGGCCGGCGCCAACGACAAAGAAGTCATTGTTACCACCACCCAGCCGGTCTTCCCGCTGGAAGGTCTCTTCTTCGGACTGATCCACCCCGCGATCAACACACCGGAAATCTTCAATACGGGCTTCGCCGGCAACATGCACCCCGAGTGGATGGCTGGCCCGTTCAAGGTTGAAAACTACGACACCACCGCAAAAACGGTAACCATGGTCCCCAACGACAAGTGGTGGGGCCAGAAGCCCGTCCTCGACAAGGTCGTCTGGCGCCAAATGGAACCCAGCGCTACGATTGCTGCCTTCAAAAACGGTGAAATCGACGCGGCCAACGGCCGTACGCTCGGCCGTTACAAGCAGCTCGAAGGTACCAAAGACGCCGACGTTCGTCGTGGCCAGCGCCTGTTCGCAGGTGGCCTGAACCTGAATGCCAAGCGGCCGGCCCTTACTGACGTTGCCGTGCGCAAGGCGATCTTCACCGCAGTGGACCGCAAGGCCATCCGCGATGTCCGCTTCAACGGCCTGAACTGGTCCGAGGAAAGCTCGGGCTCCATGATGCTCATGCCGTTCTCCGAGTACTACCAGGACAACTACCCTGTGAAGGACACCGGCGCTGAGCAGGCCAAGAAAGTCCTGACCGATGCTGGCTATGCCCCGAACGACAAGGGCATCATGGCGAAGGACGGGGTCCCCGTGGCCTTCAAGATCACCAACTTCGGCGACGACCCCACCACGGCCGCAACCTCGCAGACGCTGCAAAACCAGCTCAAGGCTGCCGGCATGGATGTCACCATCGACCAGCGCGGTGACGCCGACTTCGGGAAGGTCATCGGTGGCCGCGAATTCGATGTGACCATTTCCGGTTACACCGTGGGCGCGGATGCCACGGACGCCGTGAAGCAGTTCTACGATTCGGCGACCAACGAAAACGGCCTGGGCGATGCCGAGCTCGACGCCGAAATCAAGCGTCTTGCGACCATTGCTGATGACACCGAGCGCAACAAGGCCGCCATGGACGTTGAGAAGAAGCACATGGAGAAGTACTTCTCCATGGGCACCGTCCTCAACGGCCCGGAGATCCAGTTTGTGCGCTCGGGCCTGGCCAACTACGGCCCGTCCCTGTTCAAGAGCCTGTCCAACGTTCCGGACTGGACCACTCTCGGCTGGGAAAAGGGCGCCAAGAAGTAACGCTCTGCTCTGGGTCTAAATACAAGAAGGCCGGGAGCTTCCCTGAACCTGTTCATCGGTTCGGGGCGGCTCCCGGCCTTCCCCTTGCCATCCTTCTCTCACATCCTGCTGCCTTTTCCCGATCCCTCTCTCACGTCCTGCGGCCTTTCGCGAAACGTTCTCTCACGTCCTGATGTACGTTTTGGTCCTTATGTACATAAAGTACAACCAGCGCTAGGATGGGACGCATGGGTGCTGCCGACTACTTCGTAAGTGTTGCTGACCTGAGAGTCAACCTCTCGGATACGATCAATCGCGCCGCATACGGCCATGAGAGGATCGGCATCACCCGGCGGGGCAAGGTTGCGGCGGTGTTGATCAGCGCCGAGGATCTTGAGCGTTTCGAGCGTCTGGAAGACGAAGCGGACGTTAGGGCACTGACGGAAGCCAAAGCAGAAGACGACGGTACACGAGTAGGCCTTGAAGAACTCCTGAAGGAGAACGGCATCAACCGTTGAGTTCGTATCGTGTGGAGTTCACCAGCGGAGCCACAAAGCAGCTACGGAAGTTCGACGTTCCAATCCGGCGAAGATTGCTTCTGGCGATCGCCGATCTGGAAAGCAACCCTCGACCCGACGGGGTGAAGAAACTCAATGGCACATCAAATGCTTGACGGATTCGAATAGGCGACTACCGGGTGCTCTACGAGATTCACGAGGACGAACTCGTCGTCCTGATCTTCCGCAGCGCGCACCGGCGGGAGGTTTACTGAATTAGCCTTGGGGCATGACTTCCAGACCGATTCGCACCGCTATCGCAGGTTTTGGGTTATCGGGCAGCGTGTTCCATGCGCCCTTCATTGCAAGCAACAATTCGTATGAGCTTGCCGTCATTGCCACATCGGACGCCCAAAGGCAGGCCAAAGCGGCTGAACGATACCCGCAGGCAAAGATGGTCAACACGCCGCAGGCCATCCTGGCGCTAGCCGACGAACTGGATCTCGTTATCCTTGGCACACCTCCTGCGACCCACTATCCGCTGGCGAAAGCCGCGCTGGAAGCCGGGCTCGACGTCGTCGTCGACAAGCCGTTTGTTGTCCACAGCGCGCAAGGTGAGGAACTGATCCAACTCGCCGCGCAAGCGGGCCGCGTCCTCACTGTTTACCAAAACCGCCGCTGGGACGGAGACGCGCTCACCCTGAAGAAACTGCTCGACGCCGGGACGCTGGGTACGGTGACCAGGTTTGAAGCGGGGATGGAGCGCTGGGCACCGGAGATCGCCAAAGCGTGGAAAGCAAGCGCTACTGCCGAGGACGGCGGTGGGGTCTTGTTCGACCTTGGTGCGCACGTGCTGGACTTGGCCGTCCAGTTCTTCGGACCCGCGTACGTCACCTACGCCGAGATCACGGGCCGCCGTCCGCAGGAGAAGGCCGACGACGACGTCTTCATCGCGCTCCAGCACCAATCCGGCGTCGTCAGCCACGTGACCCTGAACCTCAACAGCCACCTCCACGGACCGCGTTTCCGCGTGCTGGGCACCAAGGGTGGTTTTGTAAAGTTCGGCACCGATCCGCAGGAACCCTTTGTTCTGGGCGGTGGACTGCCGACGGATGGTGAGTACGGCGTCGAACCTGCCGAAAATTACGGGTCCCTTGAGTCGGACGGCCAGCGCCGAACCATCCCCACCGAGCGCGGAGCCTACCCGGAGTTCTATCGCCTCCTCGCCGAAAAGATCGACGACGGCGGTGCGGCCTCCGCGCGTCCCGCACCTGTGGATCCGGCTGACTCGGTGGAAGTGCTGGAGCTGATCGAACAGGCGCGTGCCCTGTGCTCCTAAGTGCGGATCTTTTTAGGCAGGTCCGGCACTGACGTCTGCACTCGCCACCACGGAATAGATCGCTTTCAGGTCCTGGTTTCCCTCGAGCGGCTGGCAGCTACCGGTTAACTGCACGACGTCGGCCGCTACTTCGTGGTGGAACACCGTCACGGCCGTGAATTGGGCCAGGGAGCCCGCCTGAGGGTGCGTATACCTGGCCTCCCGCACATGCCATTGCCGGCCATTGATGACCACAGGTTCGGTGCCTAGCAGCACAGCGTCGGGCAGGTCAGCCAAGAAAGCGTCCACGGAAGCAGCGATGTCCTGCAGCTGATACCCCGGCACGCGACGGGATACGGAGATGACCACATTCGGCGTGTAGCTGCCCTCGGAAGCGGGACCCATCAGTGCACCCACCGCGTCAGGGACCACCTGCTCCGTCCAACCTGCGGGCGGGTTGACGCTGATAGTGGGGTAGGCGGGAAATGCCTTTGACGGGAAGACTTGCTGTGAGGTCATCGTGAGAGCCCTTCCGGCGCTGTTTGAGGGAAGTTCAGGAAATGGGATTGCTTATTTGTTGAGAAAATCGACAAAGCCTGTGACGGAATCCATAAATCCGGATGGGCTGAGCGTGACCTGCGCGCCAGCGCCAAGTCCTAACTCCGCGGTGATCTTGGCACCAACGCCCAAGGTGAGGCCGTCCTCATCCAAGGACGCGTTGAAAAAGTGTCCCTCGCCCGCACCCGCGGCAACTGTTTCAGACGTCGAGAGTTTTTGGCCGAGGACTTCAACGTATTGGGATGCCGTCAGTTCGACGCCAACACCTGCGCTGGCGGCTGCACCCGTTACATCACCGGCTTTGTTGACGTTGAGTTCGCCTTCTCCGGCGCTTGCCCATGCGCCGCCACGGAGTTCCGTACCCTGCCCAAATCCGAACAGGCCGCCGGCGATTTCTGTCTCGTTGCCGACGGTCATTTTCTGGCCTGCAAACGCTTCGCCGCCGGGGGAGAAGAGGAACGGGCTTTGTCCGGTGATGTGTGCGCTTGCTTCCGCACCAGTCATGACCCTGGCAGTGACGGTGTTGTTGATCCAGCCATCGAAGAAGTCGCTCTTCGTGGTGGTGGTGTTTTCCACGCCGACGAATGCATCACCGTTTGCTTCAAGTTTTACCGGGCCAAAGCCAAAAGGAATTTTTCCGTCAAGCTTGCCATCTGCCCGCCAGCCAGCGAACGTCTCGTTGGTTACGGTGGTCTTGACGGGCCCCCTTTCCCCTTCGGCAGTGAACGTGACTTTAGCTCCGGACGATACCTCTCCCGAAGCGTCAAGGCTGATTCCGCCGGGACCCACCGATGCATGGGCCTCTGCTGTGCCTTCAGTTCCGACGGTGCCGCTGCCCTCGACAGTTATGGGCCCATAGGTCCTTGGGCTCATCGTGAAACCGGGTAGTCCAGACGGGTCTTTGCCCTCTGCAGCACCTGAAACACCTGAAACACTCCCGCCCCCGGGGAGACCAAGGGACGCCTGTTCCTGCTGCTCCGCGTTGAGGAGAAGGGCGCGCGCGTTGGTCTTCAAGCACAGTGCTGCTGCTGCGAGCCGTCCATGGAGGTCACTGTTCCATTGGCTACGGAACTGCTCAGCATCGTTTCCCCGCCAGTAGTGGCCGTTCTGAATCATCGTGCTGAGTTGCCGCTGAAGATTGGTGATCTTCTCTGCCTCGGAGTCCATGACGGCCGAAAGCCGCCGGAGGTCTTCGACGTCGGCGCCGACCAGTCCCTGTCCCATAACGCTCCCCCTGTACGCCGTGGCGTGTCGATCGCCGACGGGCATGAAGTGCTGCGCCGGGCATCTCATGAGCATAATCGCCCGCCGATGAAGGTGCGATGGGGAGAACTATCGGCTGTGGAAACCTGCGAACCGGAAAAAATTTCAACGACGGCGTAACCTCAACCGTGCCCGGAACGATGTAGAGGGTGTGCGGGCCACGTCCGCACGCTGATCATCCGGCAGCGACCCAAACGCTGCCGGGGCAATCCCCACATCGTTTGTCGGAGGCTTTTATGTCCTTGTTCACTGTCCTTGCCACCAGCAAAGTCGCCGCCGGCGTCCTGGCTGCCGGAGCTGTAGCTGCCGGCGGAACCGGTGTCGCTGCCTTCAATGGCGCGCTTCCCACCGAAATCCAGCAGAGCGCACACGACCTCGTCGGCGCTCCTGCTCCGCTCGCCACGAAGGCAGCTGACGCGGCCGAGGCCGGCCAGGCCAAGGCGACTGACGCCGTCGAGGCCGCACAGGCAAAGGCAACTGACGCTGCCAAGACTGGCGAAGACAAGGCAACGGACGCTGTTGACGCTGCGAAGTCCAAGGCCGAAGACACCCTCGCTACAACGCCTGAAGCATTCGGTCTCTGCACCGCCTTCATCCATGGTGGACTCAAGGCTGACACCAAGGTGCCGGGTTTCCAGTCCATCGTGGTGGCCGCCGGCGGCGAAGCCAATGTTGAATCGCACTGCCAGGCCGTAGTCGACGCCGGCAAGGCTGCCGGTCTGAAGGCTGACGGTTCCGCAAACGCTGACGGTTCCGCAAGCACTGACGCTTCCGTTGCAGCCAAGGTGCCGGCTGTTCCTGCTGTTCCGGCTGTTCCGGGAACGGAAAGTGCCCCGGCTGTCCCCGCTGTCCCTGCAACACCGGCCGCCCCCGCACTGCCGACGCAGGTGCCCACCGATGTTCCTGCCGCTCCCGGTGCAGGCCTCGATTCGGTCCGCTAAGCACCCAGCGGTTACGGTTTAAGGGTGGGGCTCCTTCGTTTAGAACGGGGAGCCCCACCACTTTACGGACGGTGGCGTACGTAACAGACGGCAGTGGCAACGGATGTCCTGAGCCCGGGAAACAACCGGGGAGGGTGTTCCAGGGAGGCCGCTGCGCTGGGCGGGATGGAGGCATCCACGGGTGCTAAACCCATTAGCTGATGAATATGTGCAGACGGACGAGGACGATCCCGCTCTGCTCTTCACCGATGCCTACAACCAGTTCTCCGGGCCGGTTTTCGGTTACCTCCGCGCCCGCGGTGTGGACGATCCCGAAGCCGTGACGCAGGACGTCTTCCTTGCGCTGTATCCGAAGCTGCCGGACCTGCAGGGTGGCCTCCAAGGGGCCAGGACCCTGCTGTTCTCGATCGCCCACGCGCGCATGGTGGACCATTATCGCAAGCGTGAACGGACCCCGGATTCAGCTCCGTACGAGGCTGAGTTGGACGCGCGGCGGGCGCCCTCGGCAGAGGACCAGGCCTTTGGCCGCGGCAGTCTGGGTGTCACGGAACTTCTGGAGGACCTCGCCACGGATTATCGCGAGGTCCTGGCATTGAGGGTGGTGGCTGACCTCTCCGTAGAAGAAACGGCGGCCATCATGGGCAAATCCCAAGGGGCGATAAAACAACTGCAGCGCAGGGCATTGAGTGCACTGAGGAAAAGTGCACTACGAAGGAATGGCACACCATGAGTGAACACATCACCCCGGCCGGACGGCGGAGCAGTCGCACTGACGGTTATACAGGCGAGCAGGCCGTTGACCGCCTGTTGGCCGATTCCGGACTCGACGACGCCCGCGACATCCGTGCCGAACTTCTTGAACTGCGCTCCCTCGCCAGCACCGCTCCGCCGCCCTCTGCGGCCGTCCGTGCGTTGATGATCAGTGACCGGGCTGCCAGCAGCAGAAGCACGACGGCGGAGGTCGCCTCGGCCGTGGCAGGTGCACCGACGGCGGTACTCACGTCGGTCCAAGGATCCACTGACTCAACCCCCACCGACCCAACCCCTACAGACGAACTCGCGGCCCGCCGTCGTCGTAAGCGCCGCACTGCGATCGCCGGGCTCGCTGTGGCAGTGTCATTGGCAGGCGGTGCTACGGCCGCGGCCGCTTCCGAGGGTGGCATCCCGGGCGCTTTCCAACACCTGGGCTCCACAATCGGCTCAGTAGTTTCGCAGTTGACGCCAGGATCAGGCAATGGATCGCGGCAGAATCCCGGCTCTCCCTCCGAACAGGAGCGCGGCCGCTCTGTGACTCCGGCGACCCCATACCCGTCCGGCCGCAATCCGGCCGGCAATGCCACCTCGGGAAATGGCGCCAACCCGGGCCAGGAGCCCCAAGGCGGCACTAATGGCGCGTCGGGACATTCCAATTCGCCCAAGGCTCCCAATGGGGGAACGCCCCAAACACCCAAGATCCCCGGGAATGGTCAGCCGGGCAACATCAGCATCCCGACTCCCGCGGCACCCATCACGCCGCCGGGCATCGAGGCGCCCAACGTAACCCCGCCCACCCTTCGGCAATCAGATATCCCCGTGCCGGTTCCCACTCACGTTGTCCCTGAGGAACCAGTCACCCCCGGCAACGGCTAGAGCACGGGTTTGACGCCCAGCACGTGCAAAGCCCGCTGTTCCGTTGCTGGGCAGCAACAGAACAGCGGGCCAGCGACGTGTCACCGCCGCAAGCGCAAAGCCTACGCGGTAACCAAGCTGTGCCAGTCGGCGACGAGGGGCAGGTTGTGCGCCTCGGAAACCGAGTGGTGTGCCACGTGGCCTGCAGCGATGTTGAGGCCTGCGGCCAGGGCGGGGTCGCGGTCGAATGCGGCCTTGACGCCCAGGTTGGCCAGTGCCACGGCGTAGCGCAGGGTGACGTTGGTCAGTGCGTACGTGGACGTGTTCGGAACAGCGCCAGGCATGTTGGCAACGCAGTAGAAGATCGAGTTGTGGACCTTGTACGTCGGTTCCTGGTGGGTGGTGGGGTGTGTGTCCTCGAAGCAGCCGCCCTGGTCCACGGCGATGTCCACCAGGACGGAGCCGGGCTTCATGCGGGACACGAGTTCGTTGGTGACGAGCTTGGGCGCCTTGGCGCCGGGGATCAGGACGGAGCCGATCACGAGATCTGCGTCGACAACTGACTTCTCGATCTCGTAGGCGTTGGATGCCACGGTCTTCAAGCGGCCCTGGTAGAGGGCGTCGAGTTCCCGTAGGCGGTTGATGTTGATGTCCATGATGGTGACATCAGCACCGAGGCCCAGTGCCATGGCGGCGGCGTTGGTTCCGGCAACACCGGCACCGAGGACAACAACTTTGGCGGGACGGACACCCGGTACGCCGCCAAGGAGGATGCCCTTGCCGCCAGCCGGAGCCATCAGCGAGGAAGCGCCGACCACAACGGACAGGCGCCCTGCAACTTCGGACATCGGGGCGAGCAGCGGGAGCGTGCGTCCCTCCTGAACTGTTTCGTAGGCGATGGCCGTGACGCCGGAGTTGATGAGCTCGGCGGTGAGTTCAGGCTCGGCGGCGAGGTGCAGGTAGGTGAAGAGGATGAGGCCCTTGCGGAAGCGGTGGTACTCGGCCTTGATGGGTTCCTTGACCTTCATGACCATGTCAGCCCGGCCCCAGACGTCGTCGGCGTCGGCAACGATTTCGGCGCCTGCGATCGAGTATTCCTCGTCCGTGATGCCAGAGCCCAGGCCCGCACCCCGCTCAACCAGAACGGTGTGTCCGTGAGTGCGGAACTCGTGGACACCGGCGGCCGTGATGGCTACGCGGAACTCGTTGTTCTTGATTTCTTTGGGGACGCCGATGATCATTTGCTGGCTCCATCGTTAGCGGCTTTTTCGGCCGGATATTTGCTGAGGGCTGTGATTCCAGAATAAATCCGGCTGTGAGGCAGGCGACATGGACCTCCAGGCCAGCGGAAGCGAAAACCCCGTAAATTCAAGGATCTTCTTCAAACGAGCTCGACATTTGTCGAGGGCTAGGGCGTCAGGTGTCGCCTGATGTTGGTACGCTTTCTGGATGCAGCAGGACGTCGAGGAGATCGTTGAACGCGTGGCGCTCAAGCTTGGCAGGGGGCTGTCCCTGGAGGACCTCGACGGCGTCCTCCTCGCCTACAGTTCCAACCAATCCCACGCCGACCGCGTCCGGGTGAACTTCCTCCTGAGCAAACGCGTGCCGAGCGACGTCAGTGCTTGGCAGCTCTCCCACGGTATCTCGACGGCAGTGCGGCCAGTTGTTGTTCCGGCGAACGACGAGCTAGGCATGCTCGGCCGCGTTTGCGTCCCGCTGTTGGTGCGCGGTTTTCGGGTGGGCTATTTGTGGGTGCAGCAGGATCTTGAGGAGCAAACCGCGACGGCGATACTCGCCGAATTGCCCGGCGTGCGTGACGAACTGGACCTGTTGGCTGGTTTGTTGCTCGATTCCAACACAGCCGAATCAGAGTTCCGAAGGAGGCGGGAGCAGGAGTTCCTGGCCGCCTGTGCCGGCGAGTCCAACGCGGTGGCAGCGGTGGCCGGTTGGAAAGAGATCCAAGGCCGCGGTCCGTGGCAACTGGTGACTATCCTGGACGCGGATGGTGGCGGGACCGACGTCGACCCCATTGCTGCAACGCTAACCCACCGGACAGCAGCGTTGCAGTCCACCATTGGTGTCAACGCCGCGTTATTCAGTGCTGGCACGGAGACTCATTCCGTTGTCCTGTTCCGGGAATCCGGTGGCCGGGCGGATCACGCCCAGGTCCTGGTGCACTATCAATTGGAGCTCGCCAAGCGGGCGGGCCGCACGGTGGACCGGGTGATCCTGGGCATCAGCGAGCCGTTCCAGGTCATACGGCAATTGGCAGGCGCCTACAGGCAATCGAAAGTGGCAGCACAGGCCGCAGCCGTGGATCCGCCCCTCGGGGAACTGGTGGAGAGCCGGGCGGTGGGCGTTTATCAACTCTTCGATCGTCTTCAGGCGCCGGGCGGCTGGGATGATACGGGCTCGGTTCATTTCCGCACCTTGGAGGACCAGGATAAGAACGGCGAACTCCTGCCTGTGCTGGAACTGCTCTATGACAACGACAGCTCAGTGCAGGATGTGGCAGCGAAACTTCATCTGCACAGGAGCAGCATCTACAACCGCCTCGGCCGGATCCGCCAACTCATCGGAGCTGATCCGTTGAGCGGTGGCATCCGGCTTGAGTTGCATGCTGCACTGAAGGCCCAGCGGTGGGCCTCGCGGCCCCGGATCTAGCGGGTGCCGTGCCGGCGAGTCGCCAGGTGCCATGGAAAGCGTGTGGGGAACGGGCAAAGTGGACAGTCGCTCAGACGTCCCCTACGCTGAGAAAGCGGTTTCTCAACAATTCTTAGGAGCACGGTGGGCGGCGTTGTCTCGGGGATCCTCATCGTCGCTTCCGTCATTGCAGTGGGCTATTTTGCCGCCCGCTACAAAGTGCTGGCCCCTGATGTCCAAAGCGCACTGACACGAACGGCCTTTTACATCACCAATCCTGCGCTGCTCTTCACGGTGGTAGGTGGAAGCGATATCCGTGCCGCGCTGGGGGTCGACGCCCCTCTGGCACTCCTGTCAGCAGCCGTTATAGGCCTTCTCTATTGTTTGTTGAGCTTCGTGTTCTTCCGGCGGCCGGTCGCCGAAACGGCAGTTGGTGCCATGGCCAGTAGTTACGCCAACGCGAACAACATTGGCATTCCTGTCTCGTTGTATGCAGTGGGCACGGCGCAGCACGTTGCTCCGGTCCTTCTGGTTCAACTCCTGATCATGGCACCCTTCTACCTCAGCGTCCTGGGCGTGGCAGGCGGCACAAAAATCTCGTGGAAACGGATGCTTTTGCAGCCCTTCTCCAATCCCATGATTATCGCCTCGGGCCTGGGGGTGGTGATGGCTCTGACGGGGTGGGATGCGCCGGAGCTCGTCCAGAAACCCATTGATATGCTGGCCGGCGCTGCCGTCCCCATGGTTCTGCTGGCTTTTGGCATGTCGCTGGCAGGCAAGGCGCCCCTCCAAAAAGGCGATGGCCGCGTGGGGACCGTGGTGGCAACCACTTTGAAGGTGGCGGGCATGCCCGTGGTGGTCTGGGTGCTGGGGCGCTTTGTGTTCGGCCTGGAGGGGCAACACCTCTTGGCCAGCGTCATCATGGCCGCACTTCCAACCGCCCAGAACGTCTTCCTTTTCGCTTCCCCCTACGGACGCGGAATGACAATGGCCAGGGACGTCATCCTGTGCACAACCGTGCTTTGCATAGTGGCGTTGGTTGTGGTGGCGTGGCTGCTTGGGTAGAAGCGATTCATACCAGGAACAAGCGACGCGCGGAACAGAAGAGGCAGGCACCCGGTAGGTGCCTGCCTCATCTCGTTGCAGTGATTTCTCGCTGCAGTGATTCTTGATGCCGTGATTCCCTAGGCTCGTCGCAGCCGCTGGCAGCTCCAGCGGCCTATCCGATGACGGAAGGTGGCAGTGCGGCTGCTGCTGCAGTACCGGCCGTGCCATCCGACATGCTTGCTGGTCCTGGGAAGTTGCGTGCTCACTTCAAGATCCCTGTGGCGCCGTCGAGTATGCCGTCCAGATCCAGTGCTGAACCGTTGGACGGCGTGGTGCTGGGGCTCCCGGTCGGCTTTGGCTTTGGCGCCGGAGTCTGTGTTGGAGTAGGCGCCGGAGTGACGGTGGGCGTCGGCGTCGTCGTGGCAGGTGGGGTGGTAACCGTGTCCGACGGAACCGGGCTCGGGGCCGGCTGGGTTGGGACAGGAGTTGTCACGCCCGGAACAGGAACAACGGCCGACGGGGCTGACGAAGGGACCCAAACAGGATCCGCGAGTGAAACTTGCGGAGTCGGAAGTGACGACGACGACCCCTGAGCCGGTGCCTCTTCCGACGACTGCGTTGCAACAGTTGCCGGCTGTCCGGCCGCGCTGGTGGCCGACGAAGCGGATGCAGTGGAGTTGGACGAGCTGGGCGCAGGGGCGGCCGAAGTTGACTGCCTGCTGTCGCCACCTGACTTTGCGTCACTGGCTTCCTGGGTCGGTGTTTCCTTCCCAAAGAAGGGAAGCTCGAAGGCCTGGCTCATGGTGCCAACGGTCAATACCAAGCCCAATGCTCCAGCGACGACTGCCATGCGCTGGCCCATTGTCTTGACCGAGGCGGCCTTTGTGAGGACGGCGTGTGGTTCGTGGCTGAAGGACGACGCTCCGAAAGCAGGGGCGACGCCTGCCGAGGACTGGACGGCCGTTGTCACGGAAGGGGCTGTTCCGCTCTCCGATTCTTGGGCGCGCATGGCTTTCCGGCTTGCGAGGCCAGCGGAGGCGGTCGCGGCCGCGGCGAGCTGGGCAGGGCTCTTCGCCTGAACGATCGGGATGGCAGCCGTGGCGGGTTCCGGTTCGTGCGCGGCGGGGGTGGGTGCAGCAGCGGGCGTGGGCGCCTGAACGATCGGGATGGCGGCGGTAGCGGGCTCTGGATTCGTAGCCGATTCGGGAGTGACCGGTTCGGGCGCCTGAACAGTTGGAATCGCAGCAGTTGCCGGCTCCAGAGGAGCAGAAACTACCGCAGCAGAATCCGCCGGAGCAGAGTCCGCCGGTGCTGTTTCTGCTGGAGCAGTTTTAGCGGGAGCTGTCTCAGCAGAAATAACTGCCTGGGCTGCCCGTTCACGCTCTGCCGCGCGAGCGGCCGCGCGCGTGGTGGGTGCCGCAGGGGCGGGAGTGGAAGCAGTGGCGGGTTCCGGCGTCGTGCCTGTTAAACCTGCTTCTGCTTCTGGCGTGCTGATGGAGGATCCGCTGGGTTGGGCCCGACGGCGTCCGGTTGGCTGGGTACGCTCGCGCGCTATTTGGGCGCGGCGCGGCTGATCCATGGTTGGGGACATGGTGGTTGCCTCTCAACGCCTGCGAGGTTAGCTGTCGGGTTCGGACGAGGCCGTCCGGCCGCACATGGCGGCTTCACCCCAAGGGCCCATGAAAAATCAGGCCCGGGAACTCTGGGTCCCCCGTCTCTGCCGCGAGTCTGGCGGATCCCGGTTTGCGGCAGAGCTCGGCGTCAACCCGGAAGCGGCCCAGCGGAGATACGGGTCGCTCTTAGACCGTACATGAGCGCCATAGTAAAGTCACATTAATGTAACGGGCGGGACGCCTTCCGGCGCGAAGGTCCGTTAGGACTTAGGCTCCGGGGCCGGAGCCGGAGCTGGCAGCTCGTGCTGGATCCTTTGGACTTGGTGTGCGTAATGGGTCTCGGGTCGGAAAATTTCGTCCGCCACACCCAGCATCCCACCCGTGGCGCCGCGCCGGACTCTCCCCTTGCCGTTCTGGCGGGAGACCCAGAACCAAAGGGCCGCAATGAGGGCAGGCGCTGCCAGTACCGCCACTAGAACGGCCAAGATATCCATCGCCCAAGACTAGCTTCCGCCGCGAGCGGCAGGTAGAACATAGTCGTATGGACCTCCCAGTGATGCCGCCCATTTCGCCCATGCTTGCCAAGTCCGTTCCTTCGATCCCTGATGTGGGCCACTTTGAGCCCAAGTGGGACGGGTTCAGGACCATCGTTTTCAAAGACGGGGATGAGATCATCCTGGGCAGCCGCAACGAACGTCCCATGACACGGTATTTCCCTGAACTGGTGGAAGCCCTGAAGAAGAACCTCCCGGACAAATGCGTGATCGACGGCGAGATCGTCCTCATAGCTGACAACAGGCTCGACTTCGAGGGCCTTCAACAGCGCATCCATCCTGCCGATAGCCGGGTGCGGATGCTTGCCGAGAGCACCCCGTCCTCCTTCATCGGATTCGACATCCTCGGCCTGGGCGGGGAGAACCTCATGGACAAGCCGTTTTCCGAGCGTCGAGCCGCCTTGGAGAAGGCACTGGCCAAGGCTGAGGCGCCTGTTTACGTAACGCCGGCGGTGACCGAACTCGACCAAGCACAAGAGTGGTTCGTGCAGCTGGAAGGCGCTGGGCTCGACGGCATACTTTCCAAACCACTCGGGGGGACGTACCAGCCGAACAAGCGGGTTATGTTCAAAACCAAGCACGAACGGACCGCGGACTGCGTGGTAGCTGGATTCCGCTGGCACAAGACGGGAAAGGTTGTCGGGTCGATGCTGCTTGGGCTGTATAACGACGCCGGTCAGCTGCAGCACGTGGGGGTGGTGGCCTCATTTTCCATGGCCAAGCGCGAAAGCTTGGTGGCCGAACTTGAGCCGTACCAGACGGAATTCAGCGAACATCCTTGGGGTCAGTGGGCCGACCAAGGAGATGCCGCAGCTACGGGTTCCCGAATGCCGGGTGCGCAGAGCCGGTGGAGCGCAGGCAAGGACTTCTCCTTTGTTCCCCTCCGGCCGGAGCTCGTCATCGAGGTTGCCTATGACTACATGGAAGGCGAGCGGTTCCGGCACACCACCCAGTTTCGTCGGTGGCGGCCGGACCGGACTCCGGAGAGTTGCACCTACTCGCAACTGGAGGAGCCAGCTGATTATGACCTGGGGGAGATCCTGAGGCTGCCGTAGCCTTTGTTGCTCCTCAGATGTGGTTCTACGTTGTTGAGCCGCTGTTACGTTGTTGGACCGCTGTTAAGTTGTTGCCCAACCACTTATTAGCGGCTTGGCAACGTATTAGCGGCTTCGGGACGAGCTACTCTTCGTGCCCCTGGTCGCTGCTCATGCTGTCCTCTGCAGGCGGGGTTTCGCCGGGGGGTACGCCACCACCAGGCTCCAGTCCCGTGACGTTGCCGTCCAGGGGATCGGGGTTGGCGGAAGCTGCAGGATCGTTGTCTTCGTCCTGGCGCATGTCTGGATCTGTGTGGACATCGTCCGGGTCGCCAGCGGTGTCGCCCGCCGTGTCGCCTGGCTCGGCTGCGCCAGAGGCGCCGAAGGTCCGGGGATCGTCCTCAGGGTCATAGCTGGTCATGGTCGCCCTTCCTAAGCAAACTTACTATTGTGCTTGCCCGGCCAGCCTAGTCTCCAGATCGCAAACCCAACAAGGGGCACCCACGCCGGGATCCGCCGTCGTGCATTAGTGCCTAACTCTGGCGGGATGCCTAACTCTGGCGGGATGTCGCCGCCACAAAGCTCCTGATAGCGTCTGCTACGGCTTTGGGGCGCATGTGCTGTGCAACGTGGCCCACGCCGGGGATTTCCACCAGCCGCCCTTCCGGGATTGCCCGCGAGAGGCGAAGCGCCCATTCCGGCCCGGCCACATGATCGCGGCTCCCTCGGAGCACCAGCACGGGAGTTCGGACTTTGGCCAACTGCTTCTCGGTCGAGTATTTCATCATCACGGGCAGCTCCGTGAGGTACCAGCGCGGCCCACATTTCAGGTAGTCGGTGATCACAATCCAGTTGGACGATGGGCTTTCGCGGAGAAGGCCATCCAGGAACAGGGCCACCGACTGCCGCGTCACATTCTTGTGCCGGGAGTCCACCACAGGGCCCATGAGGACCAGGTGCATCGCGCGCTCAGGCTCGCGGAGGGCGGCTTCGATGGCGAATTGCACGCCCATCGAGTGACCCACCAGGATGTACGAATCAAGGCCGCACGCCTTAAGTGCCTCGGCAATGAACGCGCCATAGTCCTCAACGGAAAGTTGCCGGCCGGGTTTTGGCGTCCCGGCAAAGCCTGGAAGGTCCAGCGAGTAGGTGGGGGCGCTCGCAGCAAGGACGGCATGAAGCCTGGCGAGGTAGCGGTGCGAAACGCCGATGCCGTGGATGAGGATGTAAGCAGGCTCCCTCTGATCCCCGGATTTGGCAGGCTCGGGGTTGGCATGGCTGCCCGGCCGCGGCGGTGCCGTTCCATCCGTCCAAAGAATCCGGCCGGTCAGCCCGCAGGCCTCGACGTCGGCAGATAGTAGCGTCGTCAGCTCCCGAACCTCCGGTTCTCAATTGTGCTTTGGATAGCCCTGCGACTCCATAGCTCTTCGTGCCTGTTTGTTGAGAATAGCGTCCGAGGCTTCCTGTAAGGGAGGAGCTGGCAGATGGCAAATTCGCGGCGCGGTTGCAGATCATACACAGCGCCGCGGTAGCCCTCCTGTGGATAAACCCGGATCTGAGGAAGGCCAGGCAAATCACGTGCTTAGACTGGCAATTCAAAGAAATAACCCCGGCCGCATCATGGCTCTGGTCCAGAGAGGCGGGTCCGGGGACTTCGCACTCAGCCTAGCAAGGAGCATGAGGACTTGGCCAACGATTTGCCGCTGTCCACCCGCCCCGGAACCTAGTCCCGGGTGGCGTCGTCGGATTCGGCGGGGTCGCCGGCCGCGCGCGAAGCGTCTGGGGCGGCCGCAGCATCAGCCGCGTCCCGGCGTCGGGCGATCTTGGATTCTGTCCACATGGCGACCGCGACGAACACGACGCAAGCAAACATGAAGGTAGCTACGAAGTTCAATCCCATGGCCGATCCCAAGGGTGCGGCAAGGGCCATTGCGGCCACCCCGGCCACGATATGCCACCCTTTGAAATTGCCCACCGAACAAGCGTAACCCCGGGCTAATCAGGTGCTGGCCCGTTGGCTGGGATCGTTGCTTGATCCTTATCACTCCGACGCTTTTAGTCGTTGCGAGCGTCATTTCCCACGGAGGTCTCGGCCTGCTTCCGCTTCTGGGTTTCCAGCCACTCCATGATCGCCGCTTGGCGGATTCGCCGATGCGTGCCGCGGTACTCCACGGGGATTTCTCCGCGGTCGGTCATATTGCGCAGGTAGGTGTGTGAGATGCCTGCGAGCTCCGCGGCCTGGGACGTCGTGAGCATTTCCTCCACGCTGCTGACCGTGATGGTTTCGCCGCGGCTCAGCCTTTCGAGAAGATCGACGACGGCGTCCCTCGCCTGATCGGGCAGGCGGTGGACCGTGCCATCGACGAACACGGTGATGTCGTCGCTGTCCTGGAGGGAGCGCGCCAGATTCCGGGCGTCGTCGGCGGGGAGGCCGGCTGTAACGCGGGGAGCTATCAATGCCATGGCAGAAGCCTAGCGCGGTGGTGGCTGGTGTCTGCGCTGGACAAGGGGAGATGGCCCGGTTCGATGGTTCGCTGCGTGCAAGACGGTAGGAGTCGTCTTGTGCGCAGCGCGTCGTCGAGTCGGGGCGCGGGCGGGCGGGGTTAGGCGAAAAGAATACGTTGACAGGAAACAGGTAACGCGCGTAACCTAAATCACACGTTCCAAGTAACGCGCGTTACCAAACCAATGCATTACCAACCAGAACCAACCCGAACCAACACCCGGAGCATTCAATGGCGAAAAGCACCACCCCCAACAACGCCGCGGCTGTGCGGCAGCGGGGAGTCACCATGAATGACGTCGCCAAGCACGCCGGCGTCTCCCGGACCGCAGTCTCGTTCGTGCTGAGCAACCGCGAAAATGCCAGCATCTCCGAGGAAACCCGCACCCGTATCAACGATGCCGTGCAGGCACTGGGCTACCGCCCGAACGCCGGAGCACGGGCCCTGGCATCCCAGCGCAGCGATTGGTACGGGCTTGTCACCGAGATCGTGACGGCACCGTTCGCCGTCGACATCATCAAAGGTGCGCAGGACCAAGCCTGGCTTGACCGTCGGTTCCTGCTCATCGCGCCCTCCGACCAGGCCGATGCCGTAGGACCCAACAAGGGCTTGGAAGATGCCGCCATCGACAAGCTGCTGGAACAACGAGTGGAAGGACTTCTCTACGCAGCCACCTTTCACCGGGGCGTGCACGTTCCGCAGAGTGCCAACGAAGTACCAACCGTCTTGATCAACTGCTTCGATGCGGACGGAAAGCTGCCCTCGATCGTCCCTGACGAGCGTGCGGGTGGCAGGGTCGCCGTCGAGCGTTTGCTTCAAGCCGGCCACACCCGGATCGGAATCATCAACCTTGACCCGGTCATTCCTGCAGCAGTCGGACGATTGGCCGGTGCCCGCGAAGCACTGGCCGTCGCCGGACTGGAGTTGGACCCGGAACTGGTGGTGTCCGGATACGCAACGGCCGACGGCGGTTACGAAGCTGCCTGCGAAATCCTGGACCGCTATCCGGAAAAAGACAGGCCAACCGCGCTGTTCTGCCTCAACGACCGCATGGCGATGGGCGCGTACGACGCCATCAAAGAACGGGGGCTGACCATCCCCGGAGACATCGCTGTGATCGGCTTCGACAACCAGGAACTGATTGCGGCCTACCTGAGGCCAAAACTGACCACCGTTGCCTTGCCGTTCCAAAAAATGGGAGCCCTGGGAGTCCAGACGCTCGCCGCTCTTACAGCAGGACAGCCGATCATTGCCGACCAGCAATTGGTCGACTGTCCGCTGCTAGAACGCTCTTCGGTCTGACCGCGAAATCAACCTCGAAGAGCAAACCCCTTACCCACCCCTTCACCTTGGACGATGAAGATAGGAAAGAGATAACCATCATGACACAACCCCGATTCCTGAGGTCTGCCCGCATCACGGCGGCCGGACTGGCGGTGGGCGCGATGCTGCTGACCGGCTGTGCCGCCACCGTCAACAAGACCGCCGGCACCGACGCCGCAGCAAACGCGAGCGCGTTCCTCACGATCCCGCGTGAGGACATGGGAACGTTCGTGCAGAACTTCAACCCGTTCGCGCCCACCGTCAACCCGATGGTCCAGCAGTCCATTTACGAGTCATTGCTGATCTTCAACCCGGCAAAGGGCGACACGGTGCCGTGGCTGGCAACTGAGTGGAAGGCAGCCGACGACGGCAAATCGATCACTTTCACGTTGCGTGACGGCGTGAAGTGGTCCGACGGCCAGCCCTTCGTGGCTGACGATGTGGCTTACACGTTCGAGCTTCAGAAGAAGATCAAGGGTGGCTATGAGTACCTGGATTCCGTGACCGCCGAGGGAACCAACAAGGTCACGTTCAACTTCAACAAGCCATGGTCGCCGGCGCTTTACGACGTCGGACAGCTCAGCATCCTGCCCAAGCACATCTGGTCCGCGTTGGCCGACCCGGAGAAGGACGCCAACGCCAAGCCCGTGGGCACGGGCCCCTACACGGAAGTGGACAGCTTCCAGGCCCAGTCCTTCGTGCTCAAGAAGAACCCCAACTACTGGCAGCCGGAAAAGCAGAAGATCGCCGGCATCAAGATGCTCGCTTTTGCAGGGAACGACGGCGCCAACCTCGCCGCTGCGAACGGGGACGTGGACTGGGCCCCGCAGTACATCCCGAACATCGAAAAGACGTTCGTTTCCAAGGACAAGGAACACCGCCAGTACTGGTTCCCGGCAACGGGCGCCATGATCAACTGGCAGCTCAACACCGCCAAGGCTCCCTTCAACGATGTTGATGTTCGCAAGGCACTGAGCATGGCCGTTGACCGCGACCAAGTCACTAAGATCGGCATGAGCGGCTACGCCAAGCCCGCGGACTGCACCGGCCTTTCCGGCAACTACGAGAAGTGGAAGAACTCCGAGGTCAAGGACAACTGCACCTGGACCAAGCTGGATGTACAGAAGGCCAACGAGCTGCTGGACAAGGCCGGCTACGCCAAGGGTGCTGATGGCAAGCGCAAGCTGAAGGACGGCTCGCCGTTCGAGTTCAAGATCTCCGTGGGCGCATCGTCTTCCGACTGGCTTTCGGTAGCCAACGTGATTTCGCAGAACCTCGCCGAGGTTGGCGTCACGGCAAAGGTTGACTCCCCGGACTGGGCTGCCGTGGTTGCGGGTTACGAGACGGGCGATTTCGATTCCGGCATCGTGTGGAGCGCCAACGACCCCAGCCCGTACAAGTACTTCAACACCTCCATGGGCACGGCAACTGTGAAGCCGGTGGGAACCAAGACGTTCGATAACTACCACCGCTTCGGTGACACCAAGGCTGATGCCCTGCTGGCCGACTTCGCAGCAGAGGCCGACGAGTCCAAGCAGAAGGACATCGCCAACAAGCTACAGGAAGAGTACAACGACGTCGCACCGCTGGTGCCGCTGTTCTCGGGCCCGGAATGGGGTGCCTTCAATGACACCCGCTTCACCGGCTGGCCCACCGAGGGCAACCCGTACGCAACCCTCTCGGTGCGGTCACCCACCACAGTCCTGGTGCTGACCACGCTGGAACCGCGTAAGTGACCTTCGCCTGAATGTAGGCCCCAACGGGCCTGACACCGCACGCCCGGCGGCGAGCCGCCAACCGGCAACCGCCACTTGAAAGCCCCGCCGGGCGTGCCCCAAACTTTCCGTAATTCCCGAATGGAGGGAAACCGTGCGCTTTATCCTGCGCCGCCTGGGTTTCTACCTGATCGCCTTCTGGGCATCCATCACCCTGAATTTCCTGCTCCCGCGCTTCATGCCCGGCGACCCCGTCTCCCGCATGTTTGCCCGCTCCCAGGACAGAATGCAGCCCGAACAGATCGAGGCCCTGCGCAAGCTTCTTGGCGTGGACGATCGGCCCATTTGGGAGCAATACGTCGATTACATGCACAACATCTTCACGGGCCAGATGGGCGTCTCCATCTCCCGTTTTCCAACACCGGTCACAGAGGTTATCTCCTCCCAGATCGGTTGGACCCTCCTGCTGGGCGGAACCGCGCTGGTGATTGCCGCCGTCGTGGGTAACCTGCTGGGCATCCTGGCCGCTTGGCGGCGTGGCGGCGCGATCGACTCGGCACTGCCGCCAGTGCTTGTGTTCATCGGCTCGTTCCCGTACTTCTGGCTCGCGATGGGTGCGCTGTACCTGTTTGGCGTGGTGCTGGGTTGGTTCCCGATCCGCCATGCGTTCACGGATGGTCTGGAACCCGGGTTTACGTGGGAGTTCATCGGCGACGTCGGTGCGCACCTGGTGCTGCCGGCGCTGACGATCGTGCTGGTTTCCATTGGTGGCTGGATGTTGGGCATGCGTAACACCATGATCGCCACGAACTCGGAGGACTACATCACCATGGCCGAGGCCAAGGGGCTGCGTCCGGGCCGCATCATGCTCAGGTACGCAGCCCGGAATGCGATGCTGCCGTCCGTCACGAGCTTCGGCATGGGTCTGGGTTTCGTGGTGGGAGGTGCGCTGCTCACCGAGGTGGTGTTCGCGTATCCCGGTGTGGGCTACCAACTCCTCAACGCCGTCCAAGGCCTGGACTACCCCCTCATGCAGGGCCTGTTCCTGACCATCACCGCCGCCGTGCTGCTGGCAAACTTCCTGGTGGACATCCTCTACGTCCGCCTCGACCCGCGCGTGCGCAGCAACTAGAGGACTGATCATGACAACCGCACTTCTGAAGCAGCCAACTCCAACCGCAGCTGTCCGCAAGCCCAACCGCAGCTTCGTCCACGGACTCCTCACCAACAAGAAGGCCATGCTGGGCATGGCCGTGATGTTCGTGTTCATCGCACTTGCGTTGCTGGCGCCCGTGCTGTTCCCTGGTGACCCCTCGCGCATCACCGGGATGGCCTCCCTGGAACCCTCCCCAGAGCACTGGCTGGGCACCACCGCCAAGGGACAGGACGTGCTCGCGCTGACCGTCCACGGCTCGCGGAGTTCCCTCTTCGTCGGCCTGACCGTAGGCTTCGCGTCCACGTTCGTCGGCATCCTGGTGGGCCTTGCTTCGGCGTACTTCGGCAAGTTCATCGACGAAGCACTCTCTTTGGTGACCAACGTCTTCCTCCTCCTTCCCGGCCTGCCGTTGCTGGTCATCCTGGCCGCATTCCTGCCACCGGGCCTTGGCACAGTGATCCTGGTCCTCGTGGTCACGGGATGGGCCGGTTCGGCACGCGTGCTGCGCTCGCAGGCACTGTCCATCCGTTCCAAGGACTTCGTGGCTGCGGCGGTGGTGTCCGGCGAACGGGCGGGCCGGATCATGTTCCGCGAAATCCTGCCGAACATGGCCTCGATCGTCATGGGCACGCTGCTGGCTTGCGTCATTTACGGCATCGGTGCCCAGGCCGGTCTGGAGTTCCTCGGCCTGGGCGACGTCAGCACGGTCTCCTGGGGCAACAACCTCTTCTGGGCCGGCAATGAGGGCGCCTTGCTGACCGGTAGCTGGTGGGTGTTCGTTCCCTCAGGTGTCTGCATCGCTTTGGTCGCCTTCGCGCTGGCACTTATCAACTACGCCGTGGACGAGGTTACGAACCCCCGGCTGCGGAAGATCAAAACACCCAAGACCCCCGCAACCACCGAAAGGAGCGCCGCCAAGTGACTGTCTCCCAAGTCTCCTTCGGCTCCCACGAGCCCGTCCTGGACGTCAAGAACCTCACCGTAAAGTACGTGGGCGATACCCGCTCAACCACCGCCGTCGATCGCGTTTCCTTCAGCATCGGCACCGGTGAGGTGTTCGGGCTGGCTGGTGAATCGGGTTGTGGGAAGTCGACCATCGCCAACTCGATCATGCGGCTCCTGAAGGATCCCGCGAAGATCGCCGGGGGCAGCATCTCCTTTGGCGGCAAGGACGTCCTGGCCATGAGCCCGGAGGAACTGCGGCGCTTCCGGTGGCAGGACGTGGCCATGGTGTTCCAGTCGGCCATGAATTCGCTCAACCCGGTGCTGACCATCGGCGAGCAGATCGTGGACATCTTCACCACCCACGCCGGCTACTCGCGCAAGGAGTCCCTCCGCCGGGCGGGCGATCTGCTGGAGCTCGTGAGGATCGACCCCGCGCGCCTTAAGTCCTACCCGCACCAGCTCTCGGGCGGCATGCGGCAGCGCGCAGTGATAGCCATGGCCGTTGCCCTCAAGCCGTCCCTGCTGATCCTGGACGAACCAACTACTGCACTGGACGTTGTGGTGCAGCAGGAGATCATGGCCCAAATCAAGGAACTCCAGCGCGAACTCGGGTTCTCCGTCCTCTTCATTACGCACGACATGTCCCTCATGGTGGAGCTCTCCCACCGCATGGCCGTCATGTACGGCGGCCGGATCGTGGAAACTGCCAAGGCGCAGGACGTCTACGCCAACCCGCGTCACCCCTATACACAGGCGCTCATGGGCGCGTTCCCGCCACTCACCGGTCCTCGCGTTCCGCTCACAGGACTGCCCGACGGCGTGAAGTTCCGGAACATCCCGGACCTCACGGAGGTGGCGCCCGGCCATCTGGTGGCACCTTTTAGTACGGACGCCTTGACGGTGCCCGGCGCTTCAACGGTTGATCCCGCAATCCTGGAAGGAGTCGCGCGATGAGCCACTCTGCACTGTCCCCTACGTCGCTGTCCCCTGCGATCGAAGGTTTGGCCCGCCAGGCCGCTGCTTCCGAAACACCCGCCCTCGAAGTCCGCGGTTTGGGCAAATCGTTCCCCATCGGCGGCCTGTTCTCCCGGCAATCAGTCCGGGCCTTGCACGGCGTAGACCTCACCATTGGCCGCGGCGAAATCGTGGCACTCGTGGGAGAGTCCGGTTCCGGCAAGAGCACCCTGGCCCGCTGTGTTGCCCGGCTCGAGAAGCCGAGCTCCGGCGCGATCCTGGTTGACGGCGTCGACGTCCTCAAGCGCGACCGATTCCAAGCGTCCCGTGCCTTCCGGTCCCAACTGCAGATGGTCTTCCAAGACCCCTTCGGGTCGCTGAATCCGGCCCACAGGATCGAGCACTTCCTGCGGAGGTCGCTGGCCATCCACGGGAAGGGCGGTTCGGAGTCTGACACCCAGCGCCGCCTTGAGGAACTCATGACCACCGTTGGCCTGCAGGCCGACATGCTCAACTCCTACCCACATGAACTCTCGGGTGGGCAGCGGCAGCGCGTCGCGATCGCCCGTGCGCTCGCCGTGGAGCCGGAGGTCATCCTGGCTGACGAGCCCACCTCCATGTTGGATGTGTCAGTGCGGATCGGCGTGCTGAATTTGATGCGCAAACTCCGCGACGAGCAAGGCATCTCCATGCTCTACATCACCCACGACCTCGCCTCGGCACGCTACCTGGCCGACCGCACCGCTGTGATGTTTGCCGGGGAGCTCGTGGAGGAAGGGGAGTCCCTGGACCTGCTGGCCAACCCGGCCCACCCCTACACGCAACTCCTGGTGTCAGCCGTTCCGGACCCGGCGCGCGCAGGCTCCTACGATCCTGTCCGTCGCGCTGAACTGCGGCAGGCCGTCATGGCTTCCACGGTTTGCGCTTTCGACGGCGATCCCCACCAGGCCTGCTCCGCGGAGGAACCTGTACGCCATCAGGTGGGCGATCCCGAAAACCGCCACTGGGTGCGCTGCCACCTCTACCGGCCGCGGGCAGGAGCGGGCGGACACGCGCTGGCTACTGAACCGGCCGAGGCTGTATCGGCTGCAACGACTGAACCCCTGGCGACTGAACCCCTGACGATTGAAAAGACTGACAAGAAGGCTTCCGCATGACTGAACTGACCCACCCGCTCGCCACCGTTCCGCGTGACGAGCTGGTTGCCCGCGCGGAAGCCGATCCCCTGCGGCCGCGATTCCACTTCGTTTCCCCGGCGGGCTGGCTCAACGACCCCAACGGCGTGAGCCAGTGGAACGGCGTCTACCACCTCTTCTATCAGTACAACCCGGAGGGCGCCTTCCACAACCGCATCCAGTGGGGCCACGCCACCAGCACGGACCTCGTCACGTGGACGGACCAGCCAATTGCTTTGGAGCCGTCGGCCGGTCCGGATGCGGACGGTTGCTGGTCAGGTGTGTTGGTGAACGACGGCGGTACTCCCACGTTGGTGTACTCCGGACGAGCTGACGAGCGTGAGCTGGCCTGCGTTGCCGTGGGCTCTGCTGACCTCATGACGTGGACTAAAGTGCCCGAAAACCCGGTGATCGCCGCCCCTCCGGCCGGTGTTGATATTACTGCCTACCGGGATCACTGCGTGTGGCGCGAGGGCACCACCTGGCGGCAGCTGGTTGGCTCGGGCATTCGGGGGCGCGGTGGGACGGCGTTCTTGTATGAATCCTCGGATCTTCGTTCGTGGACCTATGTGGGTCCTTTGTTCATTGGCGACGCATCCCAGGGCGATCCCGCAGATACCGACTGGACCGGGACCATGTGGGAATGCGTGGACCTGTTCAGGGCGGGTGAGGGTGCTTTGGGTTCTGTTACCGGCCTTGCTGAGGGAACCCATCCTGATGTGCTGGTTTTCTCTGCCTGGGACGACGGCGAGACCCGCCACCCGTTGTACTGGACTGGGCGCTACTCAGGGGACACCTTCGAGCCCGCTGCCCTGCACCGGCTCGACTACGGGGGGCGGTTCTTCTACGCCCCTCAATCGTTCGAGGATGAATCCGGCTGCCGCATCATGTTCGGTTGGATGCAGGAAGGCCGCAGCGATGCCGCCATGGTGGAGGCAGGGTGGTCGGGCGTGATGAGCCTACCGCGCGTTGCCACTTTGGCCGATGACGGAACCCTGGACTTTGCGCCGGTTCCTGAGGTTGAGAAGCTCCGGCGGAACCACGTGAGCGTAGCGGGCAAGGTGCTCGTCGGGGGCGGTGCGCTTGTGGATACCGGGGTGTCCGGGAACCAGCTGGACCTTGAGTTGGACGTGCAGCTGGCTCCGGGAGCGGCGTTGCGACTGGGCGTCCTGGGGTCGGTGGATGGTGCTGAGGAGACGGTCATCGAACTCAGCCGCTCTCTTGAGGGCGAAAACGGCACCCTCCGACTCGATCGCACCCGGAGCAGCCTTGACTCGGAGGTGGATGTGGAGGACAAGTCCGGCCCCGTCCCGATGCCCGACGGACGCGTGCGCCTTCGCGTCCTGGTGGACCGCTCCGCCGTCGAGATTTTCGCGAATGGCAAGCCGCTCACGGCCCGGGTATATCCGACTCTGGGCGGCGAACGCGTGACCCTGACAGCCGCAGAGGGCACCGTCAACTTGGCGAGCTTCGACGCCTGGACCATGGCCGACTCCTGGGGAGGCCCGCGCCCGCTGTTCCCGTAACTCTTCCCCTAGCACCGCCGCCCAACCATCCCTCTCTCACATCCCGAGCGTTTTCCGCCGATCTTCTCTCACGTCATGGGAGGTTTTGGCGAACGCTCTCTCACCCCTGAGATCAAAGGCGATCTGAATGAATAAGAGAATAGTTGCCGGCCTCACGGCCGCGGTCCTTGGTGTTGGCTTGGCCGGGACGGGGGTCACTGCTCCGGCGGTGGCCCTCGACCCCGCGCCGGTCACCCTCAACAGCACCACGAGCCCCATTCCGGATGTCGTCGGAGTCAGCGGTTCGTGGACCCGGACAGTGCAGGGCGGGTACACCGCCGTCGCGCCTTCCGGCCAGAATGCGGCGGCCACCAGCGAGCAAGTGGTTGCAGGAACCGCCCGGTATACGGCCTCGGTGAAGGTCGACGCCGGGAGTCCCTACGGTGTGGGGGCGCTTGTCTTCCGCGCAACTCCCGACGCCGGTGCGGGTTACGCCGCGGCGATCGACCCCAACCTGGACCGCGTGAGGTTGTTCGACCTCGCAACCGGACAGGACGTGGTTGCGCCGGTGTCCCTGCCACTGAATTCAGGGCAGGCCTACACGGTGGATGTCCATGTGGACGGCCCGCGAATCTATGTGGCGATCGATGGCATCAGCAGGATTGACGCCACGGACTACCGCTACGAGTCGGGCCGGGTGGGCCTGCACGCGTTCAACGGGACTGTATCTTTCGGCACTCCCGGCGTGCGGACGATTGATACCAACGTCAGCGGCTGGGCCGTAACGGGCACGGGCTGGCAGGCCTCGGCCACCGGCTTCCGCGGTGTCGCGCCGTCGAACAGCAACATCCGGGCCATCGCGACGGGGCAGTCACCAACCGACGTCGACTTTTCCACAGACATTCAGGTCGCCTCACAATACGGCGTGGGGACGGCACTGTTCCGCACCAACGCCTCGGGCTCATCGGGTTACGCGGCCGAGGTGGACCCGAACGCCGGACGTTTGCGCCTCTACAGGGTCTCGGACAACGCCACGCTGGGGACGTTCACCACTACCATCACAGTCGGCCAGGTCTATCGTCTTCGGGTCACCGCGCTCGGTAACCAGTTGGCCGTCTACTGGCAGACCGACTTCCTGGACCCGAACGGCGCCAACCCGGCTATTACCGCCACGGATTCCGCCCACGCTTCCGGTCATGTCGGGCTGGGTTCCTTCAATGGCACCGCGGTGTTCCAGAGCATGACGCTTCGAGGACTTGAGACTTCATTGCAGGGTTGGCGCGTTGGCTCCGGCTCGTGGGAGCCCGATGCCAAGGGACTCCGCGGTTTCGCGGCGAGCGGCACCGCTGCGCGGTTCATCCCGGCGGTGGCGTCCGACGTCGTTGCCTCGTTGGACCTGACTGTCACCTCCCCGGCCACCGCGTCAGTGGTGGTCCGCAGCGCTGCCGACGGCACCGGCGGCATCGAACTCCGGATCGATCCCGGGGCGGGAACGGCGAAGCTGTACAACCGGGCACCCTCGGCGTTGCTGCATTCTGGCAACCTTCCCTCCACAAGCTTCAAAGCCGGTCAACTCAACCGCGTCCAGCTCACTGTCCAGGGCAGCGAAGCGTCTGTGGTGATTAATGGCACGCCCGTGCTAAATGGAGCGGTTCCTACCTCATCCGGGGAAGGTTTCGCCCTGCTGACCACCGGAACGGCTTGGTTCCAGAACGTCCGTGCAGACGATGTAGATCAGTATATGAACGGCCTCTACCAGCCCGGCTACCACTACAGTCAGAACTCCGGGAACAGCTCCGACCCCAACGGACTGGTCTTTTTTGATGGCGAATTTCATCTCTTCCACCAAGACCGAGGACGCTGGGCGCATGCCGTCAGCACAGACCTGATGCACTGGAAGCAACTGCCCATCGCCCTGCCGCACATGGCGGCGGGGGAGTCGTGGTCTGGCTCGGCGGTGGTGGACGCCTCCGATTCCAGCGGCCTGTTCGACGGCGGATCCGGGCTCATCGCCTACTACACCAGCTTCAACCACGATGCGTGGAATGGAAACCAGTCCGTCCGCGCCGCCTATAGCAAGGACAAAGGGCGCACCTGGCAGACAGTGCAAGCCGCTCCGGTGGTGGAAAACCCGGGAGGACCCGACGGCGGGTGGGACTTCAGGGATCCGAAGGTCACCTGGGATGCGGCCTCCAGTAAATGGGTGATGGTGGTGGCGGCGGGCGACCACATCCGCTTCTACTCCTCCACAGATCTCATCCATTGGACGTTCTCCAGCACCTTCGGCTACGGCGAGTGGGTCCGCGGGGGAGTGTGGGAATGCCCGGACTTCTTCGAAATGCCTGTGGAGGGACAGTCCGGCGTTAAGCGCTGGGTGCTGTGGTGGAGTACTGGAGCGGTCCGCTCTACCAACGGCTCCGCGGCGCAATACGTGAGTGGCACGTGGAACGGTACTGCATTTACCCCCGACACTCCCGCTTCGCAGGTATTGCAGGCTGACCACGGCAGGGACTACTACGCAGCGATGAGCTTCTTCGGCGCGCCCGATGGCCGACGCATCATGATGGGTTGGATGAGCAACTGGGACTACGCGTTCAGCCCGCCCACAGGCCGCTGGAACGGGCAATTGTCCATCCCGCGCGAGCTCAAACTCGCTGACATTCCCGGCACCGGGCTCCGGCTGACGCAGGCTCCGGTTGTGGAGGAAGAGTCCCTGCGGACGTCAACCTGGCAGGCCTCCGACGTCACTGTGACGACGAGCTCCGCGAACGCGCTCGCTGATGCTTCGGGCGGATCTTTCGAGCTCGAGGCGGAGGTTGGGATTCCTTCTTCCGGAGGTGCCACTTCCTTCGCGTTCGGGCTGCGGAAAGGGACCGGATCAACTGGCGCTCAGGAGGCACCCGCCCAAGAGACAACAGTAAAGTTCGACGCCGGCGCTGCCGCACTCACCGTGGACCGCGGTACTGCCGGACGGGAGGACTTCACCCGGTACTTCGCGTCCTCGGCGACCGACAATTCGACAGCACCGTGGAGTTCCATACTGGTGGGATCCGAGCGACGCGTGAAGCTCCGAATTCTGGTGGACGCATCCTCGGTGGAAGTCTTCGGTGGGGACGGTACAGCGGCCATCACTTCGCTGATCTTTCCTGACCCTTCCTCCACAGGCCTGTCCTTCACAGCCACCGGAGGGAATGCCCGGCTGGTGTCCGTCAAAGTACACCAGCTCAGCGACACGGCCCGCCTGACTACTGCGCCGCCGTCGAACGTTTTGTCCGCTGCGGGCGGGACGGCTCGCCACAACCTCGGCACATATTCAGTGGTCCCGGGCGGCAAGTGGGAGGGCACAGGCGCAGGCCTGGCAGGTACGTTCGACAGAGATTCGACGGCCATGAGCGCAGCCGCGTTCACCAATGTGCGGGTGCAAGCAACGGTGCGATTCGGCGGTGAGGCCTTTGCAGGCGGGATGCTGAACCGGGACCTTGCTCCGGAAAAGGGCTATGGCGGCGCGGGCTCGGTGTTGCTGAGATCCTCTGCCGATTGGTCCAGCGCCTATTACGTGAATCTGGACCCGAATCTCCGTGTGGCGCGGGTGTTCTCGCTGAACAACGGCCTGTTTACGGTGCTCGCGAGCGTTCCGGCGGCCTTGAGCCACGGGGTGAGCTATGCCCTGGACACGTCAGCTGTTGGCAACAGGATCACGGTGTCCGTGGATGGGGCCGAGCTGATTGACGTGACGGACTCCGCGCTGGCCTCCGGCAGGGTGGGGGTCAACGTGTTCGATGGACGTGCTGCCTACCAGGACGTGCTGCTGACAGCGCTGCCGTAGGCCTGGCGCTCAGACCGGCGAGTCCGATTCGATGACTCGCTGCAGACCGTGCCGTGCGCACGGCATGGTCCGCAGCGCGTCATCGAATCGGGCAACCAGGGCAGGCAAGCCGCCCAGCCAGGCCCGCCAACGAAGAACTACACCGCGTCCAGATCCGTCTCCAGCAACGCCACCAGCGCGTCCAGGGCAGCGTCGGCGCCGTCGCCCTCGGCCCGCAGCACGACGACGTCGCCCTTAGCGGCACCGAGCGTCATGAGCGAAAGGATGCTGGCGGCGTCGAGGGCTTCGTCGGCGGGTTCGCCCTGCATGGCAATGGTGACTTCCACCGGCTGCTCACCTGCCGCTTCGGCGAACAAGGCGGCGGGCCGGGCGTGCAGGCCGGAGCGGCTGGCGATGGTGGCTGTGCGTTCGGGCATGGGTTTCTCCTAAAGGTCGGAAGTGAAAATTAAAGGCCGAGCTCTTCGAGCACAGGGAGCTTGGCCCGGACCCATTCGCGGGCCTCGGTGGCGCTCGGCGCAGTGAGGGCCAGCCGGGCGAGTTCCTGTGCCTGCTCCAGGGTGACGGTCTTCAGCACAGTCCCGACGGCGGCCAGCGAGCGCGCGGTCATGGACAGTGTGCTGACGCCGAGTCCGGTAAGTACGACGGCGAGGGCCGGGTCCGCGGCTGCCTCGCCACAGACGCCCACGGGTTTGCTGTCGCCTTCCCGGCCGGACGCTTCCTGCCCTGCACCTTCCACTGTGAGCTGCACCAGCCTCAGGACGGCGGGCTGCCACGGAGTGTTCAGTTCCGCGAGGGGCCCGAGTTGGCGGTCGGCGGCCATGGCGTACTGGGTGAGGTCGTTGGTGCCCAGTGAAGCAAAGCCAACTTCCCGGAGCACGGAGGCGGCGGTCAAAGCAGCCGAGGGAACTTCCACCATGACGCCCGGGGTTTGGATGCCGGCAGCAGCACACAATGAGGCGAACCGTCCGGCTTCGGCGGCCGTGGAGATCATCGGGGCCATGACCCAGACGTCGGCCTCGGAGTCAGCAGCGGCCCGGGCAATTGCTTCCAGTTGACGCTCCAAAACGCCCGGCGTGGTGAAGTCTGTCCGGTAGCCGCGAACACCAAGGGCAGGGTTGGGTTCGGTGGCGTCCGTGAGGAAGGGGAGGGGCTTGTCCGCGCCGGCGTCGAGGGTCCGCAGCACTACTTTCTTACCCGGGAACGCATCAAACACAGCCTTGTACGCTGCGGCTTGTTCGTCGACGGAGGGCTCGGTATCGCGCTCGAGGAAGCAGAACTCGGTGCGGAACAGGCCAACACCTTGGGCGCCGAGGCCAGCTGCGGCGACCGCATCCTTGGCTCCACCCACGTTGGCGAGGAGCGGGACCAAGTGGCCGTCCGCCGTCGTGCCGTTTCCGTCGAAGGCGGTCAGTGTTGCGGACGTTTCCGCCCAAGCCGTTGCGGCAGCGCGCTGCTCCTCCGAGGGAGAGACAACTACCAGGCCTGCTGCCCCGTCCACGTAGACCTCGCTGCCATCTGCAACAGAATCCACGCCATGAGCCGCAACCACCGCCGGCAACCCCAGCGAGCGGGCGATGATCGCCGTGTGCGACTGCGGTCCGCCGCCCGAGGTCACCAAGGCCAGCACCTTCTCGGGATCAAGGGTGGCGGTATCCGCCGGTGCGAGGTCTTCCGCCAGCAAAATGAAGGGCATCTCCGACGACGGGATGCCTGGCGCGGGGACGCCCCGCAGCTCCGCCACAATGCGGGCGCGCACGTCCAGGACGTCCGTAGCGCGTTCGGCCATGTAGCCGCCCAGGTTGTGCAGCATTTCGGAAACGGAGGCGCCGGCTTCCCAGATGGCCCGTTCCGCGGACGAGCCTGCGTTGATGAGCTTGGCAGCCGATTTCAGGAGCATGGTGTCCTTGGCCATGAGCGCGGTGGCCTCGAGGACGGCCTTACCGTCGCCGGAGGCAGAATCCGCGCGCCCCTTGAGCTCGTCATGGACGGCTTGCGCTGCGGCTTTCAAGCCCGCGACGGCGTCCTCCGGACTGACGTCTGCGGCCAACCGCTCGCCCGACGGCGGTTCACTCACCGGTTTGGGCATCTGGCGGACGGAACCAATGATGCGGCCAGGGCTTACCCCTACTCCTTGGAAATTCTGCACTGAATCCTCTGTTCCTGCGTGTTGGTTCAGACCCACCGGCAACGGCACCACGAGCCTGCGAAACTAGCCTACAAAATTCTGTTGTGAGCCACTTCATATAGCAACGCTATAGGTGCTAGGGTAGCGGTTATGAGTTTCGATGACCAGCTTCCGCCAAAAGTTCGGTTGCTCCGTGCAGCTGCTGAATTGTTGGCAAATTCGGAAGGGTCAGCAGTCTCTACGCGCCAGATCACAGCGTTGGCCGGGGTTACGGCCCCGACCCTCTACCACCACTTTGGAGACAAAGAAGGACTGTTCGACGCCGTCGTTTCCGCCGGCTTTGAAGAGTATGTGGCGGGGGAGCGGGATTTTGCTCCGTCCGGGGAGCCCTTGGAAGATGTCCGGCGGATGTGGGACAACCACGTCCAGTTCGGGCTGAGCCAACCCCACCTGTATCTGGTGATGTTCGGCAATATCAGGCCGGAAAGCCGTCCAGCAATCGTGGCCGATGCTGAAGTGCTTCTGGAAGAAATGCTGAACGAGGCCGCTATTGCCGGTCAGGTCAACGTGCCGCCCCGTGAAGCGGCACGAAGCATCCTCGCGGCCAACGTGGGTGTAACGCTCATGCTCATCGCCGAACCGGTGGAAGAACGGAACCTCGAGCTCTCAACGATGACCCGGGATTCCATGATTTTCGCCGTCTCCACGGATACCGCCCGTGGCGCCGCAGCGGAGGACTCCGGTAAGTCCTCTGTGGTTGTTGCGGCAATCGCCCTGAATGCGGCACTGCAGGCCTCGCATTCGGACCAACTTTCCAGCTCTGAATTGAAGCTCTTCCTTGAGTGGCTTCATCGCATTTCCAGCAGCTCCTAAGGCTGCTCTCTCGATCTATATCGACTGACCCCGCGCCGCTGCGGGACACACGTTAGGAATTCACATGGCAACAGAGACCGTTGCGAAGCCCCGCACCAGCCTGCGCGTTGGCGTCCAAAAGTTCGGAACATTCCTGTCCGGCATGATCATGCCCAACATTGGCGCCTTCATCGCCTGGGGCCTCATCACGGCCCTCTTTATTAAGGAAGGCTGGATTCCAGTCGCGGAACTTGGCGGTTTCGGGACCAACGCTGAGGGGGTCACCAACCCGGGCCTCGTTGGCCCCATGGTCAAGTACCTGTTGCCCCTGCTGATTGCCTATACGGGTGGTCGGATGGTCTACGACGTCCGGGGCGGCGTGGTTGGTGCCATTGCCACCATGGGTGTCATCGCGGGTACAAGCTCTCCGATGTTCATTGGCGCCATGATCATGGGTCCGCTGGGTGGCTGGACCATCAAGCAGCTTGACCGACTCTGGGATGGCAAGATCCGTCCCGGCTTCGAAATGCTGGTGAACAACTTTTCCGCCGGTATCTGGGGCGCAGCACTGGCATTGGGTGGCTTTTACGGCCTCTCATACATCGTCAAGATCTTCACCGACGGCGCTGGAACGGTGGTCCAGTTCCTGGTCAACAATGGCTTGCTCCCACTGACCAGCATCTTCATTGAGCCGGCAAAGGTTCTCTTCCTCAACAACGCCATCAACCACGGCGTCCTGACCCCACTGGGCATTCAGCAGTCCCTGGATCACGGCAAGTCCATCCTGTTTCTGCTTGAGGCCAACCCCGGCCCGGGCCTCGGCATCCTGCTGGCCTACATGTTCTTCGGCCGTGGCGCAGCAAAGGCTTCGGCACCAGGCGCAGCGATCATCCACTTCTTCGGTGGCATCCACGAGATCTACTTCCCGTACGTCCTGATGAAGCCGATCCTGATCCTCGCTGCCATCGGCGGCGGCATGACGGGCATCGCAACACTGGCAATCACCAACTCCGGTCTCGTGGCTCCTGCTGCCCCGGGTTCCATCATTGCGGTCATTGCCCAGACGTCGCGTGACAGCTACGTTGGCGTGATTCTGGCGGTAATTCTCGCCGCCACAGTTTCCTTCCTGATTGCTTCACTGATCCTGCGCACCTCCAAGAACAAGGGCGAGGACGATCTCTCCGAAGCCACATCCCGCATGGAAGCCATGAAGGGCAAGAAGAGCTCCATATCATCGGCCCTGGTGGGCGACCGGACAAGCGATCGCAGCGGCACCGTCCTTACCCGCCCGGTCCAGAACATCGTGTTCGCCTGCGACGCCGGCATGGGCTCCAGCGCCATGGGTGCCTCGGTCTTGCGCAACAAGATCAAGGCCGCTGGCTTCCCCGGCGTCAAGGTCACCAACTCGGCCATCGCCAACCTGAGCGATACCTACGACGTCGTCGTTACCCACGAAGACCTTACCGAACGCGCCCAGCCGAGGACGGCCAGCGCGGTGCACTACTCGGTGGACAACTTCATGAACAGCCCGAAGTACGACGAAATCGTTGAGCTGGTCAAGACGAGTAACACCGAAGGCCCGGCCGCCGCGTCCGCCGACGGAGCTGTGGAAGCAACAGCAGCCGCCACGCACGGTGCGCATGCCGCGCAACCGGCTCCCGCCGTCGGGAGTAAGGAAGTACTGCTCCCCGAAAGCGTTGTGCTGAACGGAATGGCGCACGACCGTGATGCTGCGATCGACGAAGCCGGGCAGCTCCTGCTGGACCGCGGCGCCGTGGATGTCAGCTACGTGCACGCCATGCACGAACGCGAGGAATCAGTGTCCACGTACATGGGCAGCTTCCTGGCGATCCCGCACGGCACCAACGATGCCAAGGAGCACATCCGGCACTCCGCAGTTTCCATCATTCGGTACCCCGAGGGCATCGACTGGGGCGGCAAGCAAGTGAAGTTCGTGGTCGGCGTCGCTGGCCTCAACAATGAGCACCTCCACATCCTGTCCTCGATCGCCAAGATCTTCACCGACAAGGCCCAGGTGGCCCAGTTGGAGGAAGCAACCACGGTTGAGGAAGTGCTGGAGCTGTTCGGAAAGGTCAACGCATAGTGAAGGCAGTCCATTTTGGGGCAGGCAACATCGGACGCGGCTTCGTGGGGCTGATGCTGCACGAAGCCGGCTACGAGGTGGTGTTCGCGGATGTTGCGGATGCACTGATCAGCCAGCTCGCCTCCGCCAGCAGCTACGACGTCCATGAGGTGGGCGAGAACCCTGCGGTCAAAACCGTGGACGGGTTCCGTGCGCTGAACTCGAGTACGCAGGAAGATGCCGTTGTTGAGGAAATTTCGACGGCGGATGTGGTCACCACTGCGGTGGGGCCACACATCCTGAAGTTCGTGGCACCGGTGATCGCACGTGGGCTGGCGGCACGGGAGCCTTCGTTGCCACCGTTGCAGGTGATGGCGTGCGAGAACGCCATCAACGCGACGCACCTCCTGGAAGTGGAGGTCCGTGCGGCCTGGGACGACTCCGCGGCTGATTTGGACTCAGTGGCTGTCTTTGCGAATACGGCAGTGGACCGCATTGTCCCGAATCAGGAGCCGGGCCAAGGCCTGGATGTCACGGTGGAGACGTTCTACGAATGGGTCATCGACCGCACGCCGTTCGGTGATCACGTCCCCGTCATTCCTGGAGCCACTTTCGTGGACGAGCTTGGCCCGTACATCGAGCGCAAGCTGTTCACGGTGAATACCGGGCATGCTTCGGCTGCGTACTTCGGCTACGCAGCAGGCCTGGAAAAGATCTCCGAGGCCATGGCCGATCCTTCCGTGGCGGCGAAGGTCAGGGCTGTCCTGGAGGAGACCAAGGAACTGCTGGTGGCCAAGCACGGATTCGTGGAGGCCGAGCAGGAAGCGTATGTGCAGAAGATCCTGTCCCGCTTCAGCAACCCGTACCTACCGGATACGGTAGTTCGCGTCGGCCGGGCACCACTGCGAAAACTTGGCCGGCACGAGCGGTTTGTCGGCCCAGCGGCTGAGCTCGCCGAGCGTGGTGTAGCTCCGGTCGCGTTGCTGGAGGCGATGTCGGCCGCCCTTCGTTTCGACGACGGATCCGACGACGAAGCCGTGGAACTCGCAAACATGCTCTCCGAGCTGGACGCGGCTGCCGCCGTCGAACGCATCACCGAACTTCCGCCATCGCACCCGCTGTTCCCGGCCCTCCAGAAACTCATCGAGGACCGCAAAGCCGAAGCTTGACTCTTCTCTCACATCCTGCGGCGTTTTGGCGGACGTTCTCTCACGTCGTGAAGCCTTTTGGCGGACGTTCTCTCACATAAGAGCGCGACGTCGGCACCCAGCCTTGGGTGCCGACGTCGAAGGCTTTCCTACCAATCCGTCCCAGCCGCGATGAACTCACCCGAGCCCGTGAGATGTGAGAGAAGGTCGCCCAAAAACCCGCGGGATGTGAGAGAACGTCGGGAGGGGTTAGCGCGCTGCCGCCGTTTCGGCTTCCGCCATCGCCTTACATTCCGCCACGCGCGCCTGGTGCAGCGGTGATTTGCGGACCACGGCGTAAGCGATGCCAAGAACCGCGAACCAGATAGGCGTCACCAGCAGGGCGGTGAGGGTGTCCGGCTGCGTGGTGAGGGCCCAGACCAGGAACGCGAAGAAGGCGAACACCACCCACACCATCGGAATGCCGCCGGGCATCTTGAACGGTGACGCCGCGTGCTGCTCGGGACGGCGCTTGCGGTACACGAGGTAGCTGGCAAGGATGATGGACCAGACGAACATGAAGCAGACCGCGGACACCGTGGTCACCATGTCGAACGCCGCGCCGACGTCCTTGCCTGCGTAGAGGAGTACGACGCCGGCCAGCAGCAGGACGCAGGACAGGAACAGTGCGTTCTGGGGTACTTTGCGGCTGGAGAGCCGGCCGAAGACCTTGGGTGCGTCGCCATCGTTGGCCAGGCCGAACACCATGCGCGAGGTCGAGTAGATGCCCGAGTTGGCCGATGACATGGCCGATGTGAGCACCACGAGATTGACCACGGTTGCCGCCATGCCGAGGCCTGCCAGGGAGAACATGGCGATGAACGGGCTGTGTCCTGCCTTGAACTCGGTCCACGGGGTGACGGACATGAGGATGATGAGGGCGCCTACGTAGAAGAGCATGACACGCAGCGGGATGGCGTTGATGGCGCGGGGCAGGTTGTGCTCCGGGTTTTTGGTTTCTGCAGCGGCGGTGCCCACCAGCTCGATGCCCACGAATGCGAAGACAGCGATCTGGAAGCCGGCCACGAAGCCCATGAATTCCTTGGGGAAGAACCCGCCATGGCTCCAGAGGTTGGTGAAGCTGGCGGTGCCTGCGTTGGATTGGAAGCCGGTGAAGATCATGACCAGGCCGACGACGATCAGCGCGACGATTGCAACGATCTTGATGAGTGCGAACCAGAACTCGGTCTCGCCGAATGCCTTCACGGTGGGGAGGTTCAGGAGGAGCAGGATGATGATGGTCGCAATTCCCGGGACCCACAGCTGAACGCCTGGCCACAGCTCATTGGCATAGCCGGCAATGGCGATAACATCCGCAACACCGGTGACCACCCAGCAGAACCAGTAGGTCCAGCCGGTGAAGAAGCCTGCCCACGGGCCAAGGAGATCGCCGGCGAAGTCGCTGAAGGACTTGTAGTTCAGGTTGGACAACAGGAGTTGGCCCATGGCGCGCATGACGAAGAAGAGCATGAAGCCGATGATCATGTACACGAAAATCACGGAGGGCCCGGCCACGGAGATGGTTTTGCCCGAGCCCATGAAGAGGCCGGTTCCGATGGCCCCGCCGATGGCAAGGAGCTGGATGTGGCGGTTGCTGAGCGAGCGTGACAGGTGGGGCTCGCTGTCCCTGCTGGAGACGCCGGTCTGCGCCTGTGTTGTCTGATCGGACATTAGTTCAAGAACCCTTCGAAGAGCCCACCAAAATGGTGACGGCCGTTACAAATCTGTTTCGATAAAGCTATAGCTAATGTCTGACCAATGGCTAATCGGCTCTCACGGCGAAAGCTCCCCTGTGGAAAACGGGGGAGCTTAGGCCTGGTTCAAACGCCGTCCTTAGGCGAGCTGCCGCCGATACGCTGCCGCCGCGAAAGCGTAGGCGAGCACGAGGATCCCCAGGCACCAGGCCAGTGCAACCCAGATGTCGCCGCCAACGGGGCGCTGCGCGAACAGATCCTGGATGGTGTTCACGATGGACGTGACCGGCTGGTTCTCGGCGAACCAGCGGACCGGGCCGGGCATGGTTTCCGTCGGGACGAAGGCCGAGCTGATGAACGGCAGGAAGATCAGCGGGTAGGAGAACCCGCCGGCGCCGTCCACGGACTTCGCCGAGAGGCCGGCGATGATGGCGATCCATGTGAGTGCCAAGGTGAAGAGGGCCAGGATCCCCGCAATGGCCAGCCAATCCAGCACGTTGGCCGAGGTGCGGAATCCCATGAGGAGCGCCACCAGGACGATGATCACCAGCGAGAGCCCATTGGCTACCAGCGACGTGAGGACGTGGGCCCACAGAACCGAAGAGCGTGCGATCGGCATGGACTGGAACCGCTCGAAGATACCGCTCTGCATATCCGTGAACAACCGGACTGCCGTGTAGGCGATGCCGGACGCGATGGCGATCAGCATGATGCCCGGCAAGAGGTAATTCACGTAGTTGTCCGTATCGGTCCTGATGGCGCCGCCGAATACGTAGACAAACAACAGCATGAGGGCGATCGGGGTGATCGCAGTGGTGATGATGGTGTCCACGCTGCGGAAGATGTGCCGCATTGAGCGGCCCAGCAGCACGGATGTGTCGGCGAAGAAGTGGGTGCTCATGACCTGTCCTTTACTGACTCGTTGTTACCAGTGCCAACCAAGGCGAGGAAGATGTCCTCCAGGCTCGGCTGCTTCTCGACGTACTCGATCTTGGCCGGCGGAAGCAGCTGCTTGAGCTCGGCGAGGGTCCCGTTCGCGATAATGCGGCCCTCATGAAGGATCGCAATTCGGTCCGCGAGTTGCTCAGCTTCATCCAGGTACTGGGTGGTGAGCAGGACCGTGGTCCCTCGGTTCGCGAGGTTCTTCACGATGTGCCACACCTCGAGGCGGGCTTCGGGGTCCAGGCCGGTGGTCGGTTCGTCCAGGAAGATCACCTTCGGGTTGCCGATCAGGCTCATGGCGATGTCCAGACGGCGACGCATGCCGCCGGAGTACGTCGCCACTTTGCGGGAGCCCGCATCGCTGAGGCTGAACTGCGCCAGCAACTCATCTGCGATCCTGCCCGGGTTTTTCAGGTGACGCAGTTTCGCCACCAGGATCAGGTTCTCCTTGCCGGACAGGACTTCATCCACTGCCGCGAACTGCCCCGTGAGGCTGATGGACTGCCTCACCTGGAGCGACTCGGTGGCGACATCAAAACCCTCGACGGCGGCAGCGCCGGCGTCGGCTTTGAGCAGGGTGGACAGGATCTTCACCATGGTGGTCTTCCCTGCTCCATTGGAGCCCAGCAGGGCAAAAATGCTGCCTGACGCTACCTCAAAATCCACCCCGCGCAGAACATGGAGATCCTTGTACGACTTCTCGATGCCCTCTACCCGGATTGCCGTAGCAGTCATGATTCAGCCTCCTTCGCTTTGTCGACAGCCTTCGTGAGGCGCTCGCGTTCCTTATCAATCCAGCGCTTTCCGCCGTAGGCCTGGGCAAAAGCCTCGGCGAACTCGATCGGATCTTCGCCGACGATCCCGCTCACGGGCGTTCCGTCGATGGCGGCGCGTTCCCATAGATCTGCGAGGTCCGTGAACATCTGCACCATGGTGTCCCCTTCGGTAACCCCGCCGTAGTACATGAGGTACCGGTTGAAGGCCGTGGCCACCGTGAGGTAGGGCTCGGGCAAGGCATCCAGCCGCGCCTTGGCCTGCTTGTACTGCTTCTTCTGTTCGAGCGAACCGGTCACCAGTTCGATCCATTTTGCTGCCATGTCAGTTTCCTTCCTTGCGGAGTTCTTCAAGCCGTTCGGACAAGAAGCTCCAGGTGTTCCAGAATTCGTCCAGTTCGTTTTTGCCCTGCGCGTTGAGCGTGTACACCTTGCGGGGTGGTCCTTTTTCAGACGGGCGCTTTTCGACGTCTACCAGCCCCTTTTGTTCGATCCTGACGAGCAGTGCGTACACAGTGCCCTCAGCGATCTCGGTGAAGCCCTGCTCCCGGAGCAGCGTGGTGATCTCGTATCCATACGCTGCCTTTCCGGTCAGGAGGGCCAGCACGATGCCCTCCAATGTGCCTTTGAGCATCTCCGTCATCTGCTTGCCCATCGGACACCTCCCTCGCTTCTCAGTATTACTAGCTACCGCTACATAGTAGAACTAAGTACCGGTACTTAGCAATACTGAGTTCTAAATGAAATGGCATGCTGGGGTGGTGACCACAGACCCTGCCGCCGCGCCCGCTCTGATGACTGCCGACGTCGACTCCGGAACCTTTAGTCTTCGACGCGCTACCAAGGCCGATGTGTCGCGGATTCTTGCGCTGCTGGTGGATGACCAACTGGGCGCTACCCGCGAAAATCTGGACGATCTTGCGCCGTACGAGCGCGCTTTTGAAATGATCGACGGCGACCCCGCCCACCTTTTGGTGGTGGGTGAAATCGGCGGGGAAGTTGTTGGCACTTTCCAGCTCAGCTATCTCCCGGGCCTGTCGCGCAGGGGATTGTTGCGTGCCCAGATCGAAGCCGTCCGTGTGGATGATGCGCTGCGCGGGCAGGGCGTGGGTGCGCTCATGATCCAGTGGGCCATCGACCAGGCGCGTGCGCGGGGATGCTCCCTGGTCCAGTTGACCACCGACAAGTCCCGCGTGGCGGCGCACCGTTTCTATGAGCGCTTGGGTTTTGTCGCGAGCCATGAGGGCATGAAGCTGAAGCTCTGACCCACTTGAGCTTGACTGTTAGGTACCCTAACAATTAGGCTACCTAAATATGACGAGCACTTCGGCTTCCGACCCCCGGCTTCTCCATATTGCGCAGGAATTCCGCGAGTCACTTCGCCTGGGCGTGTACATGTTCCGCCGCCTGGATCCGGAAGGCGAACTCACGGCAGCACAGCTCAGCCTGCTCTCCATGATTTCCGATGGCGGACTCCGCGTGGGTGACATCGCCAAGAACCTGGGGATCAAGGTCCCCAGCGCCACGGAGCAGATCATCAAGCTCGAACGCTCAGGCCTGGTCAGCAGGCAGCCTGATGTTAACGATTCCCGCGCCGTCCAGGTGGTCATTACCAAAGCCGGGACTGCCGCCGTCGAATCTGCCAACCAACGCCGAAACGCGATGGTAGCTGGGTTGCTCCAAGAGCTGAGCAGCGATGAAATCGAGCAACTCGCCGCGGCGCTCCCCATCATCAGCAAGCTCAACAGCTCATTCCAGAACTAATCAGAACTAAACGCACCGACAAGGAGCCCTTGAATGTCACGCCAACTGGCTGACGCTTCAGAAAGCGCCGAGACAACTACTGAAACCACCCTCGAAGCTGAAAAGGCTTCATTCCTCAAACAGCCGAAGGCCGTGTGGGCCACGGCGCTCGCAGCCGTATTCGCGTTCATGGGCATCGGACTCGTGGACCCGATTCTGCCGGCAATCGCCAAGAACCTGGACGCGTCCACCAGCGAAGTTTCCTTGCTCTTCACCAGCTACTTCCTGGTGACGGCGATCGCGATGCTGATCAGCGGCTTCGTGTCCTCGCGCATCGGCGGAAAGAAGACCCTGCTGATTGGGCTGGCCGTGATCGTGGTGTTCGCATCGTTGTCCGGTTTGTCCGGCAGTGTTGAGCAGTTGGTGGGTTTCCGTGCTGGTTGGGGGTTGGGTAACGCCCTCTTTGTCGCGACCGCGCTCGCCGTGATCGTTGGTGTGGCCAGTGGTGGGACCGGAACGGCCATCATTCTCTACGAAGCAGCGCTCGGCCTGGGTATCTCGCTGGGCCCGCTTCTTGGGGCATTGTTGGGCGGCTGGCAGTGGCGGGCACCGTTCTTTGGAACCGCGGTCCTCATGGCTGCCGCTTTCATTGCACTGCTGGCTTTGCTTCCCAAGACGCCCGCTCCCGCCAGGAAGTCACGTCTGCGGGATCCGCTCCTTGCGCTGGGACACAAGGGCCTCAGCACCACGGCAGCAAGCGCCCTGTTCTACAACTACGGCTTCTTCACCATCCTTGCCTTCACTCCGTTCATCCTCGGAATGGACGCATACGGCATCGGGGGAGTGTTCTTCGGTTGGGGCGTTGCCGTTGCCGTGTTCTCGGTGTTCGTGGCTCCCGTGCTGCAGAAGCGTTTCGGCGCTGTAAAGGTCCTGACCGGCACCTTGGCCACGCTGATGCTCGACCTCCTTGGGCTGGGACTTGCTGCCGGGCACTCGGTGACTGCCGTCGTCGTGCTTGTCATCGTGGCCGGTGCCCTGCTGGGCATCAACAATACGATTTACACCGAACTGGCCATGGGCGTCTCCGATTCTCCGCGACCCATCGCATCCGCCGGCTACAACTTTGTGCGGTGGATGGGCGGTGCGCTGGCCCCGTTCGCCGCCGCCCAGCTGGGCGAGCACTTTGGGCCGCAGGTGCCCTTCTATGCCGGTGCCGTTGCCATGGTGATTGCGATTCTCATTGCCTTCGGAGGCCGCGGGTACCTGAGGTCGCACGAACCGCACCTGGTGTAGTCCCGCCCTAAACCACGAAAAAGCCCGACGGAATCCGTCGGGCTTTTTCGTGTTACTTCGGCTCGTTGGACGTGACCGACAGCGGCGCTACCGGTGCGCCCTTGGGAACGAAGAGCGTCTCGGCCTGCTCCAGGGACATGCCGTTCGTCTCGGGAACCTTGAACATCACAAAGAAGAACGACGCCGCAGCGAACGCCGCGTACAAGGCGTACGTCAGTGGCAGCGAACCCGCCGCCATGATGGGGAAGCTAAGCGTGATGGCAAAGTTCGCGATCCATTGCGCGGCCGCCGCCAGTCCGAGCGCGCGGGCTCGGATGCGGGACGGGAAGATCTCGCCAAGCAGCACCCAGACGAGTGGACCCCAGGAAGCCCCGAAGCTGATCACGAAGACGTTGGCCGCCACGAGGGCAACTGGCCCCCAAGTACCGGGAAGACTGATCTCGGAGCCCGTGCCAACAGCGGAGGAAAAGGCCAACGCCATGACGCCGAGCGAGACAGCCATGCCGATGGAGCCGGTCAGCAGGATGGGGCGGCGGCCAATGCGGTCCACCAGCGCGATGGCTACCAGAGTCACCAAAATGTTGGTCACGGACGTGGCGACGGAGATGGTGAGGGAGTCCTTCTCCTGGAATCCGACCGCTTTCCACAGCGTGGTGGAGTAGTAGAAGATCACGTTGATGCCAACGAACTGCTGCAGCACTGACAGGATGATGCCGATCCACACCACTGCCTGCAGGCCGAATGTCTTACCGCGCAGCGAGCCCTTCTTGGTGGACAGCTGGTCCTGCTGGATGGATTCGCGGATGTCGCGCATGTGACGTTCAGTATCGTCGTTGGGGATGAGGGTATCGAAGATTGTTCGAGCTTGGTCTTCCTTGCCGTTGAGCACCAGGAAATGCGGCGACTCGGGCAGTCGGAACGCGATCCAGCCGTACACGGCAGCCGGCACGGCGCACGCGATGAACATCCAGCGCCAGGCTTCCATCCCGAGCCAGAACGTGCTGCCGGCGCTGCCGGCGGAATTGGCCAGGACGGCGTCGGACAACAGTGCAGCAAAAATACCGGTAGTGATGGCGAGCTGCTGAAGCGACGCCAAACGGCCACGCACGTGCCGAGGGGAAATCTCGGAAATGTAGGCCGGGGCAATGACCGAAGCAAGGCCGATGCCCAAGCCCCCCACCAAGCGCCAGAAGATCAGGTCCCAAACACCAAATGCCAGCCCTGTTCCTACGGAGCTCACCAGAAACAGGAGGGCGCCGATCTTCATCGCCGGAATGCGGCCGTAGCGGTCGGCGACCTTGCCGGCCAGGTAGGCTCCCAGGGCGCACCCCAGCAAGGCGACGGCGACAGCAAAGCCAGTGACGGCTTCGCTCATCAGGAATTCGTCCTTCATGGCGTCCACGGCACCGTTAACCACGGAAGAATCGAAGCCGAACAGGAAGCCGCCCACCGCTCCAGCGACGGCCAGGCCGATCACTTTCCTGGACACTGGGGGCACGCCTACGGTGCTGGGATTGGACATGGGTCTCCCTTGGGAATGGTGGTGTGGGATTCACGGTGCGGGACGTCGTCGGCTGTTCCGACGGGGACGCCGGTGCACACGCGCTACACAGTGTGGCACGCCCCATCCGCCAAGTTCCAGTCAAGGGGATTCAGATGACGTGCATTCACTAAATTAACGCACGGATCCTGATGGGTGGCTGGGAATGGGCTGGGAGGGCTGAATCTTCTGTTCGGGCTGCGGAAAGCGGCCTTTGAGACCACTACTTGAACGCAATGGACGACGACGGTGCGTGCGTCCGGAGCCAAACGCCCGTGCCGTCTTGGCTAGTTTTCAAGACAGCACCCTCGGGTCCACGGTCCTAGCGCCGGTTTCCGACCGTCCTGCCAGTCCATTGGGAAATAAGGTGGTTATGTTGACCAAGCCGGGGAGCAGGGCGTGGCGGCACGGACCCTGTTAGACGCAAGGGGGACGCCAGCGTAGCGAACCCGTCTTCTTCCACAGCCACTAAGCCTCGCTCCTGAGCGTGTTCATTGGTAAGGGCATCTGTAACGGAACGCACCTGGGCGACAGGAACCTGATGGTGCTCCAGCAGGGCTACGGCTTCCACTGTTGCCAAGGCGCCAAGGGCATCTTCCAACTCAATGCGGAACTCTGCTGAATGCCTGTTCCTCGCTGTCTGGTGGCTGAATCTCGTGTCGGAGAGCCACCTGCTGCGGTCGAGAGCCGCCGCTAGCCTGGGGAACAGCCGGTCGCCTGCAATGGCTATGGCAATTGAGCCGTCCATCGTCTTATAAGTGCTGAATGGCGTGGACATGGCGTGGTCGTTTCCGCAGGCTGTAGGTTCTTCTCCGTGCAGGGCGCGCATGCCTACGGATTCCAAAATGGAAACCAGGCTGTCCAGCATCGCCAAGTCAATGTGTTGGCCTTTTCCGGTGGTGTGGCGTTCCTGAAGAGCGGCCAGTGCGGCAGTAGCCCCATAAATTCCAGGAATGACGTCACCGAGGCTGACTCCCACTCGCGTCGGCTCGCCATCAGGCCAGCCGGTGACCGACATGAGACCGCTCATGGCCTGGGCGATCAAGTCATAGGCGGGGGCGTTGCGAAGCTTGCTGGTTTGGCCGAATCCACTGATGCTCACCACGATGAGACGCGGATTGATCTGCCGTAGTTTTCCTGCGCTGATGCCGAGGCGTTCCATGACTCCGGGACGGAAGTTCTCAACCAGGACGTCCGCTGTTTTGGCAAGATCGACGAGAGTGCTGCAATCTTCATCGTCCTTCAAGTTAAGGGTGATGCCGTACTTGCTTCGGTTGAACAGCCGGTAGTAGCCTGATTGGCCGTTGACGCTTGGGCCGAAGTGGCGCGAGTCGTCCCCCTCGGGACTCTCAACCTTGATGACCTCGGCGCCAAGGTCGGCAAGGATCATTGCACAGAAGGGGCCAGCGAGGACACGGGAAAGATCCAGGACCCGGATACCGTGGAGTGCGCCTTGAGATCGAGACACTGTGGCGTCTTCCGGCTGGCCATCGTGCTTGGGCAGAAGGCCGGAAGAGGCTCTTCGCGTGGTGGTCATTTGTGTTCCTTACATTGGCAGGTCTTCTTGGTTCCATCTCAGCAGCACGCCCTTTTGGAATGAAGCGAAGGACCTCCAAGTTGTCCGACATACCGGACGATACGAGGAGTATGCTTCGGACATGAACGGAGCTTTGCCGAGATCGAAAGCGCCCGCTGCCGCGCAGGTACTTGCCGTGCTGAGGTACGTTGCCGGTCAAGCGGGACCAGTGAGCGCTTCAGCAATTGCGAGGGACGTAGGGCTGCCTCGGTCCACTGCTTATCAACTGATCTCTGCGTTGATTGATGATGGATTCCTGCTGCATCTTCCCGAGGAGAGAAAGTACGCGCTCGGAGTTACGGCCCACGAGCTGGGGACCGGCTATTCGCGTCAGGCCCCTCTTCAGCGCATAGCGCGCTTTCCATTGGAGCGACTGGTCGCCCGTACGAGGCGGACAGCACACCTCGCGGTGATGCATGGGAGGGACGTCGTTTATGTCATTGAGGAACGTGCTCCCCGGCAGCGTCCCCTGGTGACGGATACCGGGGTAAGGCTGCCCGCTCATTTGACCGCGAGCGGAAGGGCAATGATGTCGCAGATGGACCGTGCCCAAGTCTCGGCGCTCTTTCCTGGCCCGGAAGCCTTTTCGGCCCGGAACAGCAATGGTCCTCAATCAGTGCCCGCACTGGAGGATCTCTTGGCAAGAGCGCGTACCCTCGGTTACGCCTGGGAGCAGGACGAGATTACTGAGGGCTTTTCCTCCGTGGCCGTTGCTGTACTGGATAGGCAACGATATCCCGTAGCAAGCGTGACGTTGACTGTTTCTAACCGGGCATTCCTACCGAGCGAGAGGCGTCTTAGAAACGACGACGAGTCGGCTGAGGAGAGGGCATTAAGGATCGAAGACGTTGCCCGGACCTGGATCCCAGAGGTTAATCGGTGTGCCCGGGAGATCTCACGGAGGCTTGGAACCCACAACTGACGAAAACGAGCAGTTGGGCGCCTTGAGGGCGCCCAACTGCTCGTTTTGCATCTCCTCGCCGCGCTTTGTTGGGCGAGCTAACGCTTTAGTGGTTTAGGGCTGTGCCCACTCCGGCAGGGACAGTGTCGACGGGATAGATCATTTCGCTCGGGGCGGTCGAATTCCGCTTAGCCAAGGGGAAATACAGGGCTGCTGTCACAACCAGTCCCACCAACCAGGAGATGTCGGCTCCGCCCAGCAGCTCAGTCATCGGACCGGTGTACAGGGCTTGGGCCAGGAATGGTATCTGGACGAGAATACCCGCAGCGTAGGACAGCAACGCAGTCTTGTTCCACCGCCCGTACCGTCCGTTCAAGTCGTAGAGTGCCGGGATATCCACCTTTTCCTTGGAAACCAGGTAGTAATCAACAAGATTGATGGAACTCCACGGGATGAAGACCATCAGCAAGAGCAGCACGAAGTTCTTGAAGTTTGCTATGAAATCCGGTGAGGCGACGACAGCAATGACTACGGACAGTCCAATGAAGCCCACGACATACGCGAAGCGGGTCCACGTTGCCACCTTGGTCTTTCTTGTGAACGCCGTAACGGACGTGAGCATCGTCATGTATCCGCCGTAGGCGTTGAGCGTGTTGACTGTCAGTTTGCCGATGACGATGACCAAGTAAATTACCAGCGCTATAGCACCTCCACCGCTGAGCCCTCCAAGGAATGCAACCTGTCCGTCCAGGAACCTCGAACCCTTCGGCAAGGCAAGGGAGGCGAAGAGCGCGCCGAGAGTCATGGACCATTGAGAGCCGATAACCGTGCCCAGGTAGCATGCCCAGAAGGTCTGGCGTACCGGCGTTTTTGATGGGAGATAACGGGAGTAATCAGCAACGTAAGGGCCGTATGTCAACTGCCACCCAGCGCTGAGTGAAACGGCCAACAGGAATGTAGGGAACTGGAACTCAGCGGATCCGAGGAGCGCACCCACATCATGGCTGGTAAACAAACGAATGCCCAGATATCCAAAGCCCAGGATGCCGGCAACGGTCGCGATGCGCCCCATGAGGTGGATGTACCGGTAACCCAATGTTGCTACAAGGATTGTTAGGGCGCCGAAAATCACCATACCCACAGCGGGTGTGCCCGTCTGCAGGATCTGATCCACTGCCTGGCCGGCAAGCACAGTTCCAGTGGCGGCAAAGCCGAGATACATGATGACAACCAAAATCAGGGGAATTACTGCACCCAGGATGCCGAACTGTGCTCGGCTGGAAATCATCTGTGGCAGTCCCAGACGCGGTCCTTGGGCGGCGTGCAGCGCCATCACTGCAGCACCCAGAAGATTGCCGATTAAGAGGCCGATAATGGCCCATAGCGCGTCTGCTCCGAAAAGTACCGCCAAGGCGCCATCAACGATCGCAGTGATCTGCATGTTGGCCCCAAACCACAAAGTAAATTGCTGGGCTGGTGAACCATGGCGTTCGTTTTCGGGAACGAAGTCGATGGAACGCCGCTCGACCCGTGTCCCGCCTGCCCCAGTATTTGTTGCTGTCTGCATGGTGTTCCTTAATTATTTGAACGGAGAGTCCAGGTCCCCCTACCTGCGATCCATCTGAGCACGATCGGTGTTTTACATCACGAAAAACAAGTCACGTTCCGTCCGGTATTTCGGACGATGTCTCGAAAACTGTGACCTGAGCCATTTCGCGGTCCTCCGACGTATACCTTCAGAAAAGACTGCCGAACGCTGAAGCTTCCCGAGACGCTCCCTTCTGGCCGTTCATTGAAACCACCTTCCCGTACACGCCTTCAATGGAGGACCGCATGACTACACAATCTGTTGCCAAGGTAGATCTCCCCTATTCCGATGGGGACTTCTTCCACTTTGAATCGATGCTTCCCGCCAACGAATCTTGCCGTCTGGATGAGATAAGGAGCTGGCTTGAGGCGGAGGTCCGCCCAGTAGCAGCTGCCCACTGGAACCGTAGCGAGTTTCCCCAACACCTGATTCCCAAGGTTGCAGAACTCGACATCATCAGTCCTGTCCGCCGACAGGGGCATTCCCACCTTTTTGCCGGCATGTTGACGGCGGCAATCCACAGGGTTGACGCGTCCTTCGGGACATTCTTCAGTGGCCACGACGGCTTGTTCACGGGTTCCATTGAGCTGTTGGGTTCCGAGGAGCAGAAGGCTGACTGGCTACCGGATTTCTACTCCCTCAAAAAGACTGGCGTCTTTGCCATTACTGAACCGTTGGCTGGTTCAGATGTTGCCGGAGGGACTCGGACCACGGCGCGTCGGGATGGGGACAACTGGATCCTCAACGGCGAAAAGCGATGGATCGGCAATTCGACGTTTTCGGACTATGTGATTGTCTGGGCCAAGGACACCCACGATGAGCAAGTTAAGGGCTTCCTCGTAGACACGTCAACGCCAGGGTTCAGGGCGACGCTTATTCCGAACCGAATAGCATTGCGCGCGGTGCAGAACGCCGACATCGTTCTGGAAGACGTGATCGTCCCCAACGGTATGAAGCTCGCGGGAGCGAACAGCTTCCGTGACACCAACAAGGTCCTGAAGAGCACACGTGCCACTGTCGGTTGGCAAGCCGTGGGACTTCAAATGGCCGCCTTTGATGTGGCACGCAAATATGCAGTAGAACGCCACCAATTCGGCAAGCCCATCGCGAGCTTTCAGCTGATCCAAGAACAACTTGTCACCATGCTGTCCAACGCCCAAAGTTCCATGGGCATGATGGTCAGGCTGGCCCAGCTCGAGGACGAAGGCAGGTCCAAGAACGAGCATTCGGCGATGGCAAAGGCATTCGTCACAAAACGGATGCGCGAGTCGGTCGCCATCGGCCGCAGTGTCCTCGGTGGCAACGGGGTGGCCGTTGACTACGAGATGGCAAAGATCTTCTGCGATGCGGAGGCCATCTATACATACGAAGGGACGTATGAAATCAACACCTTGGTGGCCGGCCGGGCGATCACGGGACTTGCGGCGTTCGTTTAGCACCCCCTGCCATCCCAAAGCGATGAGTGCTTCATCATCCCTTCCATCGTCCGGTACTTCGGACAGGATGCTCGCTTTTTCCTCCCTCAACCTAGGAAAATCCGGCCTACTTAGATCAGTAGCTCGTGGGCATAAAGAGACTCAGATATGAAGCTCCCTGTGCTTGGAGACAAACCATGGATCAAACGTTCCATGGATATTTCACGAAGGAGTCATCATGGCACCCGCCGATTTCACTACTGGTGCCCGTCCGGTTAAGGCCGCGCGGGGTACTGAGCTTACTGCCAAGTCGTGGCAGACCGAGGCGCCGTTGCGTATGTTGATGAACAATCTGGATCCTGAGGTCGCTGAGCGTCCGGATGATTTGGTGGTTTACGGTGGCACGGGCCGTGCTGTCCGCAGTTGGGCTGCGTTTGATGCGATCACCCGGACGCTGGAGTCCATGGAGAAGGACGAGACGCTGCTGGTCCAGTCGGGCAAGCCGGTGGGTGTGTTCCGTACCCATGAGTGGGCTCCGCGGGTGTTGTTGGCGAACTCGAACCTGGTGGGGGACTGGGCGACGTGGCCGGAGTTCCGCCGCCTCGAGGCCGAGGGCCTGATGATGTACGGGCAGATGACGGCCGGGTCCTGGATCTACATCGGTACCCAGGGCATCCTGCAGGGCACCTACGAAACCTTCGCCGCCGTGGGCAACAAGCTCGCCGCTGAGGGGCGCCACCCGGCCCCCGCCGCAGAAGGCTCCACCGAAGGACCCCTGGCGGGGACGCTGACGTTGACGGGTGGTTGTGGCGGGATGGGCGGTGCGCAGCCGCTGGCCGTGACGTTGAACGATGGTGCGTGCCTGATCGTGGACGTGGACGAGACCCGTTTGCGCCGTCGTGCGGGCAAGCGGTACCTGGATGAGGTCGAAACGGATCTGGATGCCGCCCTTGCGAAGGTCCAGAAGGCCAAGGACGAGCGCCGCGGCTGGTCCGTGGGGTATGTGGGCAACGCCGCCGAGGTGTTCCCGGAGCTGCTGGCCCGGCACAAGGCCGGGGAAGTGACCTTTGATGTGGTCACGGACCAGACGTCCGCGCACGACCCTCTGTCGTATTTGCCGGAGGGCATCACGGTGGCGGAGTGGCACACGGAGGCTGAGGCGGATCCGGAAGGGTTCACGAAGAAGGCCCAGGCGTCCATGGCCCGTCAGGTCCAGGCGATGGTGGAGTTCCAGGACGCCGGTGCCGAGGTGTTCGATTACGGCAACTCGATCCGTGATGAGGCACGCAAGGGCGGCTACACCCGGGCGTTTGAGTTCCCCGGTTTCGTTCCGGCGTATATCCGTCCGTTGTTCTGCGAGGGCCTGGGCCCGTTCCGCTGGGTCGCCCTGTCCGGGGACCCGGAAGACATCGCCGTCACGGACAAGGCCATTAAGGAACTGTTCCCGGAGAACACGCACCTGCACAAGTGGCTTGATGCTGCGGCGGAGCGGGTGGAGTTCGAGGGCCTGCCGGCACGTATTTGCTGGCTCGGGTACGGTGAACGGGCCAAGGCCGGCCTGTTGTTCAACCAGCTCGTCAAGGAGGGCAAGGTCAAGGCCCCGATCGTGATCGGCCGTGACCACCTGGACTCCGGCTCCGTTGCCTCCCCGTACCGGGAAACCGAGGCCATGGCCGACGGCTCGGACGCTGTTGCTGACTGGCCGTTGCTGAACGCGCTGTTGAACACCTCTTCGGGTGCTACCTGGGTGTCGATCCATCACGGCGGTGGTGTTGGTATTGGCCGGTCCCTGCACGCCGGGCAGGTTTCCGTCGCTGACGGCACAGACCTGGCCGCGGAAAAGCTCGAACGGCTCCTGACCAACGACCCCGGCATGGGCGTCATCCGCCACGTCGACGCCGGCTACGACCGCGCCGTCGAAGTCGCCAACGAACGCGGCGTCCGCATCCCCATGATCCCCACCGGCTCCCAGCCTTCGCAAGCTCAGGCCAGGTCCCTCGCCGGCATGGGCTCAGAAAAGTAGGTAACAATCACAAAAGGAATGGCAGGTGGTCCGCGGACTGCCTGCCATTCCCTCTGTCGAAATGACTGAACCGTTCAAGGGTCCAAGCATTTTCTCCAGTCTCAGTGGGCGGGAACGGATTCCTTGGCTGCCGCCTTCGGATCCATGAGCTTCTTGTTGGGCAACGCGAAGCTGATGAGGAAGGCGATGAGCATCAGGCCAGCTGCCGTGAGCATCACAGTGTCAATTGACTGTGCGAAGCCCTCGGTGATGGGCCTGGTGAGGGTGCTGTTGGCTGCGTGAAGCCAGCTGGTGTCGTTCAGGGAATCGTTGTTCGCACCGTTCTTGAAGAAATCGAAGAGCTTGGCATTCGCAGGATCCGCCGCAACGGCAGGATCCTTCATGACCGCTTGGTAGTCCGGGCTGGAAGCAGCGGTCTTCATGCCATCGGCGATCTTGTCCGCGGCCAGGCTGAACAGCATGGAGATGAACACGGCCGTGCCCACGGCTCCACCCATGGAGCGGAAGAATGCCGCGGTGGAGGTTCCGACGCCCATGTCCTTCGGCGGCACCGATACCTGCATGGCAAGTGTCAGTGGCTGCATGCAGAAGCCCAGACCGACGCCGAAGAACACGGCAATGAGTCCGGGAACCCAGAGGCCCGTATCGACGCCGAGCACCAGGCCCATGACGAGTGCGGCGCCAGTCAGGATTGCCGTACCCAGGATGGGGAAGATTCTGTAAACGCCCGACGACGAGATGGTGCGCCCGGCGCTGATGGAACCGAACAGGATGCCCACGGTGAAGGTAATCATCATCAGGCCGGCTTCGGTGGGGGTGAGGCCCTTCACCAGCTGCAAGTACATGGGGAGCATGGCAATGGCGCCGAACATGCCGATGCCGATGATGAAGTTCAGCAGGGATGACAAACCGAAGGTTGCGTTCTTAAAGAGACGCAAGGGGATCAGTGCGTAGTCCCCTGCCCGCATCTCTGCGAACAGGAAGGCCACTATGCCAACGACGCCAAGGCCGTAGCACAGCCAGGATGCGCCCGATGCCCAGCCCCAGGACCGGCCCTGCTCAGCGACAAGAAGGAGCGGAACGATTGCCAGGGTGATGGCTGCCGCGCCCCAATAGTCGATCTTCTGTTTCACATGCCGTGCAGGCAGGTGAAGGAACATAAAGACCACGGTGAGTGCCGCCAGGCCAATGGGAAGGTTGATGAAGAATACCCAGCGCCAGCCGTCGAAGCCCAGGATGGTCGATGTTCCCGCGAAAGCGCCGCCGATGACGGGACCAAGGACGGAGGAGATACCGAATACGGACATGAAGTAGCCCTGGTATTTGGCCCGGTCCTTCAAAGCAACGATGTCGCCGATGATGGTCAGTGCCAGCGCCAAAAGGCCACCTGCGCCAAGGCCCTGCACGCCACGAGCGATTGCAAGCTCCGTCATGGAATGGACCGACCCGGCATAGAGGGATCCGGCCAGGAAGATCAGGATGGCTGCCAAGTACAGCGGACGGCGCCCGAAGATGTCGCTGAGCTTGCCGTAGAGCGGCGTACTCACAGTAGAAGTGATGAGGTACGCGGTGGTGGCCCATGCCTGGAGTGACAAGCCGTCAAGGTCATTGGCAATGGTGTAGATGGACGTCGACACAATGGTCTGGTCCAGTGAGGACAGGAACATGCCGAGCATGAGTCCCACCATGACGGTGAGCGTCTGACGATGCGTCAGGACCTCGCCGGCGGCCCGGACGGGCGCAGATTTGGACATATCTTCTCCAGAGGTGGCAGAAAAGTGGATTTTAAGCAGGATAGTTGCTTTCAGTAACTATCCTAATGCCTGTTTGATTCCCGGAAGAAGAATGTTTCTTGAACAACTTTCGTAAGTCGGCCAGTTCCGGGGTCAGCGTTCCACGAGAATGCCATCCGGGTCGCTGTAGATCATTACTCCGGGTTGGATCCTCACCCGGTCGATCACCAGCTGGACATCAACCTCACCTACGCCCGTCTTAGCGCTCTTCTTCGGGTTGCTGCCCAGCGCCTTGATGCCTAGCGGCAAGCGGGCAAGGGCTTCACGATCCCTGACGGCTCCGTTAATAATCACGCCTGACCAGCCGTTGGCCACAGCACTTTCAGCGATCATGTCTCCCATAAGGGCAGTCCTCAGTGATCCCTGTCCATCAACCACCAGAACGGCTCCTTCGCCGGGCGTCCCAAGGACAGTCTTCACGAGCGCGTTGTCCTCGAAGCACCTGATGGTCCGCACCTGTCCGCTGAAGTGCGTGTGACCGCCCAGGTTCTGGAACTGGACTGCAACCGATTCCAATTCCTCGCCCCGATCGTCATAGAGATCAGCCGTATTAATCTGCTCGCTCATGTCCTTCTCCTCCATACGTTTGAGGCCACACTAACGCGTCCGCCACCGGGGCTGCACGGCACCTTGTGGGCCATGTGGATAACGGACCGGAACTCCGTTCCACGACCCTCACCCGCGCTAGTCTGAATCCAGACATTAAAAACTAGGGGGAACCTGCCATGAGCCTGTCCGACCTGCCCGGTCCCGTGCCGGATCCCGCCATAGTCCGGGGCGGCACGGCCACTGCTCTCGCCGAACCAGTGGACCGCGTCCGCGCGCTGTGGATCACTGGCGTGGTACTGATCAACGTGGGCATCAACGCGGCGTTTTTCGGCCCCATTCAGGTTCTCCTCGGGCAGCAGGCGGTCCACTTTGACGAGGGCCAGAAGGAAGCCATCCTGGCCCTGGTCACCGGTTGCGGGGCAGCTGTCTCGTTGGTGGCCAATCCTTTGTTCGGCGCTTTCAGTGACAGGACTGTGTCACGCTTCGGACGTCGCGTTCCGTGGGTCCTCGTGGGAGCGATCCTAGGGGCAGTGGCACTCGTAGGACTGGCGGGAGCGCCGAACGTCGCCGTCATGACGGTGCTGTGGTGCTTCGTGCAGGCTGGATGCAACGGCGCTTACGCTGCCATCACGGCCGCGATTCCAGACCGCGTTCCAGTGCCCCAACGCGGCACTGTCGGTGGTTTGGCAGCCATGGGACAAACAGTTGGCATCCTGGCGGGCGCGGTGATTGCCGCCGTCGTGGCTGGAAACTTTGCCGCAGGCTACCTGGTGTGTGCAGCGGCGCTGCTGGCCGGCGTCGTGCTTTATCTGTTCAAGAATGACGACCAGCCGCTTCCAGCCCAGGCGCGCCCTCCGTTCAGTCTTGCGCGGTTTTTCCAAGGCTTCTGGGTCTCCCCGAAACGCTACCCGGATTTCGCGTGGGCATGGCTCACGCGCTTGCTGGTGAATATTGGTAACCACATGGTCACGCTCTATCTGCTGTTCTTCCTCAGCGATGCCGTGCATGTGAAGGAAACCGAGGGCATCGAACCTGCGTTCGGAGTGCTTATCCTGACCGGCCTTTATGCGGTCATGGTGATCATCACCAGCGTGATCGGCGGGACAGTGAGCGACCGGATGGGCAAGCGGAAGCCCTTGGTGATCGCGTCGTCCGTGATCATCGCCATAGCGTCATTGATTCTCGGGTTTGCGCCGACGTGGGCCGGCGCCATTACGGGCGCGCTCGTCCTGGGTATCGGCTTTGGAGCCTATCTGGCCGTGGACTTCGCGCTGATCACCCAGGTCCTGCCGACTGCACTGGACCGTGGCAGGGACCTGGGCGTGATCAACGTGGCGAACTCGCTGCCGCAGGTGGTTGCCCCGCTCATTGCTTTCCCGTTTGTCACGTACTGGGGCGGCTACGTCTCGCTGTACGTAGCCGCCGCAGTCATCGGATTGCTGGGCGCCGTGTTCGTGGTGAAGATCAAGAGCGTGGTGTAGCCGGCTTAGAAGACGGCGGTGAAGCCACCCCAGCCCCAACCGACCGCTGATTGACCTAGCCAGTAGCTACCAGGCAGTCCCTGGGCCAGGTAATCCGCGCCATTGCCGTAGTACATGGTGAGCTGGCCGCTGCGGTCGATGCCAAACACGTCGATCTTGTCGTCACCGTTGAAGTCGCCTGCAGAGCCGATCGTGGTGAGGGCCTCCCAGCCGTAACCGACCGTCGATCCCGTGTAGCGCTCGAACGACCCATTGCGGCTGCTGGAAAAGACCATCAGATTGCCGTATTGGCCCCTCGCGGCAACCTGCAAATCGCTTCTGCCTTCGAAGTGACCAACGCTCATTAGTGAGTCATATCGGCCCCACCCCCAACCGATGGTGTACGAAGGCAGCCAACCGCCGTGCCCGTTGCCGGGGTAGAGGACAAGGTTGGTCGATGCGTCCCTTGCAATGAGATCATTCGTACCATCACCGTTGAAGTCGCCAGCACCAAAAATGGCCGTGAATCCGTTCCAGCCCTGGCCGATCTGGAGTGCCTTCTTCCAACCGCCGGACCCGTTTCCTTGGTACAGGTACAACCGACCCTGCGCATCGCGTCCCATAACGTCAACGGTGCCGTCGCCGTCGAAGTCACCCGGAGAGAACAAAAGGTTGAAGGCATTCCAGCCGGTTCCGATGACCTGGGTAGGTTGCCAATGTCCCCGGCCGTCAGTCGGGTACAGCAAGAGACGGCCGGCCGCGTCGCGGGCGAAGATATCCATGGTGTTGTCCCCGTTGAATCCACGAGCGCGGGGCTTGGCGGCGATCCGCAGCGATTCACGGGCCTGAAGGGTCAAAGTTGACTCGACATCGTAGGTGACCGTTACGAAAGCGGTCACAACACGACCGTAGTCAGCTGCTGTAGCCCTGTATGTCTGACCGGTGGCCCCGGGAATGACTTGGCCGTCCCGCGTCCAGTAGAACGAGAGCGAAGGGCTTCCGCCTTCTGGCACGACCATCGGCGTGGACCAGCTAAGGTCGGCCTTGAGAAGTCCGCCGACTGCAGGTTCCCCGGTGAGTTCCGGTGGCGCCATGTAGATCTGCCGCATCGGCGCGGCCAGAACAGGAACTGCAGCCTGAGCGGGCAAGCCCGGGGCGATGAGAGCACCGGCCAAGGCGGACGCAGCAAGCAAAGTAGACAGCCTGCGGAGTCGGTTAGGCGCGCTGAAGCGCGGAGCATTGCGAGAGTTCAAGATTTCCTCATGAAGAAAGTTGGCCGAGGCGGCCATGCGAAGGTGATGAGAGCAGAATACAGCTGGTCGCGGTTGGGAGTTAGCGAGGCCGTGGTCGCCGGGTGAGCTTAGAAGACAGCGTTGAAGCCGCCCCAGCCCCAGCCAACTACAGCGGAGCCCTTCCACCCGCCTGAGCCGCTGCCGTAGTACATGCGCATCTGACCCGAGGTGTCGATGCCCCAGACGTCGTTGGCGCCATCGCCGTCGAAGTCGCCCGCGCCGCCGAGCTTGGTGATGGCGTTCCAGCCCTGGCCGATCACACGGCTCGTGGTCCAGCCGCCATGACCATTGCCACCGTAGAAGACCAGGTTTCCGGCGCCATCGCGGGCCAGGACATCAGGCTTGTGGTCGCCGTCGAAATCACCCGGGGAGAACACCGAAGTCATGCCGCCCCATCCCCAGCCGATGGTAGAAGCAGCCAGGAAGCCGCCTTGGCCGTTGCCCGGGTACAGCACGAGCTCACCGGAAGACTTGCGGGCAAGGAGGTCGTTATTGCCATCCCCACTAAAGTCGCCCGCCGCGAAGATGGTGCTGAAGATCCCCCAGCCCCAACCGATCTGTTGTCTCGGGTACCAACCGCCGTGCCAGCCGGCTGGGTAGAGGAAGAGCGAGCCGGCGCTGTCACGGGCGATCACGTCATTCTCGCCGTCGTTGTTGAAGTCGCCGGCAGCGAACATCGTGTTGAAGATGTTCCACCCCGAGCCGACTTCATATGCCTGCTGCCACGTGCCGTTTCCACCGGTGGGGAACAAGCCGAGGCGGCCCCAGGAGTCCCGGACGTACAGGCTCATCGTGTACGAATCCCAATACTCGGCGCGGTAGAAGCCGGAAGTGTGGGGACGATCGATGTCTACGGGAGTCACGTAGTTGAAGTCCAAAGCGTCCAAGGCTACGGCCGCAGTTCCGGACGCGGGGAGGTTGCCGGGGTTGTGGATCAAGGAACCGTCGCGCCAGTAACCAACTTCCTGGCCAGCCGCGGTTTGAACCTGCATGTACTGGGCAAGGTAGGTTCCCGGCGGGGTCCCCTGTGCAAAGAAGACGTCGAACGAGTACGTCGAATCTGCTGCGCTGTATGAGCCCTGCGTCATCGTCGTGTGGAGTTTACCCGTTGCTGTATTCCGGAACAGGACGTACACGTCGGTAATCGGACCGGATGCCTGGAAGGTAACGTGTGATGTTGCCTGCCCTCCAGCGCTGATCGTGTCTGGCGTCGTGGAGACCGCTACAGGTACCGGTGCGAAGGTGTCATCGGCGTGGGCTGCGGGTGCCAAACCCAGCACGCCGACCAAAATAACGCTGCCCATAAATGCGGCCAGCCAGCTGCGCACGCGGCGCAGAGGAGTGCTCCCCATGGTTCCCCCAAATCAGGCCGGTCGCAGATGGCCGGCGGGTGTAAGTGACTTGAGAGTACATGGAGACAACGACAGTCTGGGAATTTGCTGGCAAAAATTCACGCCAAAGACAAGTCAAGCCGAAAACGCAACCAAAATCGGCTTAGAAAACCGCCGTGAACCCGCCCCAGCCCCAGCCAACAACTCCGGCGCCTTTCCATCCTCCGATGCCGCTGCCGTAGTACATGTTCAGTTGGCCGGCGGTGTCGATGGCCCAGACGTCGTTGAAGCCATCTCCGTTGAAATCACCGGCCCCACCAATGCGGGACATGACGTTCCAGCCAGTGCCAATGGACCGGGCAGTTGTCCATCCGCCGTTGCCGTTGCCGCCGTAGAGTCGCAGGTTTCCTGTGCTGTCGCGGCCCAGGACGTCGGGGTTGCCATCGCCGTCGAAGTCGCCGGGCGAGAAGACCTGGCTGAGGGCGTCCCACCCTTGGCCCACGGCGCCCGGGGATTTGAAGCCACCCGTTCCGTTGCCTGGGTACAGCACCAACGCGCCTAAAGGCGTGCGGGCGAGGACATCGTTGTTGCCGTCGCCGGAGAAGTCGCCTGCTGCGATGATCGTATCGAAGACGTCCCAGCCCCAGCCGATTTGCTTGCGCGGAAGCCAACCGCCGGTCCCGTTGCCTGGGTACAGGAACAGCGACCCGTCGTGGTCCCTTGCGATGACGTCATTGAAACCGTCTCCGTCAAAGTCGCCTGCGTTGAAGACAACATCGAACACGTCCCAACTGAAGCCGATGGTCCGGGGAGATTGCCAGTGGCCTGCACCGTCAGTGGGGTACAGGAGCAGATTCGCCGCAGCATTCCGCGCGAACAGGTCCATGGAGGCCCCGGCGTCGAAACCTGTTGTGTGCGGTTTGTTCCGAACCACGGTGCGGCCGAAAACCGTAAACGGACGCGTTGCCGTTACAGGATTGCCCGCTTGGACTACCGCCCGGAAGCCAACGACGGCGCCACGATCCGCTGCCTGAAGGGTGTAAGTCTTCGCCGTCGCACCGCTGATCACCGTCCCGTTGCGCACCCATTCGTACCTGACGCTGACGGGCCCGCCGACTGTCCCAGTGGAAACACTGCCCTCGTTGAAGACGCCCGTGAGCTTCTCGCCGACGATCAGCTTGCCTTGGAGTGTAGGAGCGGTTGCTGTGATGGGTGACGTGGGAGTCAGAGGGAGCGATGATGCCGAGACAGCGCGGTATCCTGCCCGCGTGGCCGTAACCCGCACGGACAGCGTTTGGTCAAGGTCTGCTTCTGCGATGCGGTAGTTGTTGAGCGTCGCCCCAGGGATCGGCTGGCCGTTGCGCAGCCACTGGTACGCAAAACCGGTGGGGGTTTGGGTCCAAGATCCATTGTCCGTGGTCAGCACTTGGTCGTAGCGGGCCACGCCTGTGATGGTTGGCGCCTTGGTATTTGGATTGTCCACCAGCGGGAAGTTGGGATTGTTGACGGCGAAGTCGACGCCGTCCAAGGCTCCAGGCCGCTGCGTTGGTGCTTCCAGCCCTTCCGAGAGGAAGAGAATGTTGCCGTCGCGCCCGTAGCGGACAACCCCTTGGCCCAAGGGGAGCATGATGTTGACGCTGAGGAGTTTGTATCGTCCGGTTCGCTGGAAGGCGCTCCCGTTCACCGGGACATCGGCTTGCGCGCTGTAGGGCCCGGACAGCTGGCTGGTGGGGCCATAGAGGGTTGCCTGCTCCAAAGTGTCCTCATTGACGTAGGTGAAACCTACTTCCTTCGCAGGACCGGTCAGGGTGAAGGACAGAGAGATAACACTCCCGGGACCCACCGTGGCTGGCGAAGTACGGGTGACCACCGTGGGAAGCGGCACGTTTGGTCCCGCAGCTGTAGCGCGGGGAGGCGGGACTGCAATTGCCAGCGCAGCGCAGAGGAGAATGGCTAGAAGGATGTGAAAACCCGTCCGTACTGAATGCACAAACGCTGAAGGCACAAAAGCCCCTTGGCGCACGGAAGAAAAAGTTGTCATCGTATCCCCCAATCCCTAGAACAGGGCGTTAAACGCGCCCCAACCCCAGCCGATGGTTTGGGCGCCGTTCCAGCCGCCGTCACCGTCGCCGTAGTAGGCCAGCAGCTGGCCGGATCCGTCCACTGCATAGACGTCTACATTGCCGTTACCGTCGATGTCGCCGGCGGCGCCAATGGCCGCCATGCCGTTCCAACTCTGCCCGATCACGGCCATGCCTGCCCAGCCGCCAGCTCCATTGCCCTTGTACAGGCGCAGGGCACCTGAGGTGTCGCGGGCCAGGATGTCCACGTTGTGGTCGCCATCGAAGTCGCCGGGGGTGATGATCTTGTTCACCACGTTCCAGCCGCTGCCGACGACTGACCGGGTGAGCCAGCCGCCGTCGCCGTTTCCGGGGTAGAGGTAGAGCAAGCCGCTGGAGTCGCGGGCGAGGATGTCGTTGTTGCCGTCCCCATTGAAGTCGCCAGGCGAGACTATCGAGTTAAAGGCATTCCATCCCGAGCCGATTTGGCGGCCTGCGAGGAACCCGCCATTTCCGGTTCCTGCATAGAGGAAGAGGTTCCCGGCCGAGTCCTTGGCGAGGATGTCGTTGTTCCCGTCCCCATTGAAGTCGCCAGGGGAGAGGACGGTCCCGAAACCATTCCAGCCGGGACCAACGGTCCGGGCGGATTCCCAGGCGCCCCCAACGCGCGGATACAGCATGAGTGTGCCGTCTGCGCGGCGGGCAAGCATTTCGAACGTGCCACGCCCGGTAAAGCCGTTGGCCCGGTTGGAGGCGGAGATCTCTACAGTCTCGGCGCTGCCAACTTCCATGGGCTCGCAAGGATAGTTCGACGCGACGTAAGCCGCGATGGTCTTGCCGCGGTCCTCTTCGGTGAGCTTGTAGTTCCACCACTCCCAGTGGTCCTCTGCATGCTCGCCGTCACGGGTCCAGTAGATGTGGTAGTCGGGGCCGGCAGCCGCGCCGCAGCCCCGGTAGGAAGCAGGATCGATCTCCACGGTGAGCGTGGAGCCAACAAACGGCGCACCGTGAACCACGGGATCTGCGGGGTCCATGGTTGCCATGGCAGGTGCCGGGGCGAAAGCGACGGCGGCGATAAGTGCCGCCGCGATCCCGGCTACCGCTCGGCGCACGCCTGATGCACGGCATGATAGAGCGTTCATTGTGTCCTCCCCAGACTTATGGGGCTAATCTTACCGCGGCTGGGACCCAGCTAGAAGATTGCTGTGAAGCCGCCCCAGCCATTGCCCACCACCTGGGATGTGCGCCATCCCGTCCGGCCATCGCTGTAATAGATCACCAGTCGGCCCTGCTGGTCCACGCCGTAAACGTCCGGGAAGCCATCATTGTCGAAATCACCGGCAGCGCCAGCGGTCTTGAGGGCATTCCAGCCGACCCCCACCAGCCAGGACCTCGTCCAGCCACCCGCCCCGTTGCCGCCGTAGAAATACAGGTAGCCGCTGCGGTCGCGCGCCAACACGTCTACCTTGCCGTCGCCGTTGAAATCGCCAGGCGTCAGCAGGGCGTCCATTACCTGCCAGCCCTGCCCGACGGCGGTCCTCGCCAGCCAGCCTCCGGAACCATTGCCCGGGTACAAATAGAGGGCGCCGCCGGGTTCCCTGGCCAGGATGTCGTTGTTGCCGTCTCCGTTGAAGTCGCCCGGGCTGACGATTGAGTCGAAAATGTTCCAGCCCTTACCGATGGTCTGGGCCGGCTTCCAACCTCCGGTTCCGTCGCCGGCGTAGAGATAAAGAGTGCCTGCTGAGTCACGCGCGATCACGTCGCCCTTGCCATCACCGTTGAAGTCGCCGGGGGAAAGGACAAGGTTGAAGACGTTCCACCCCCAGCCCACGGTGCGGGCGGCATCCCAAGCGGCGCCTGTCCGCCCGTACAGCATCAACGAGCCGTCACTTCCGCGTGCCAGGAGTTCGAAGCTGCGGCCCGTGAATCCGTTGGCCCGGTTGGGCGCAGCGACGGGTCCGGTCTCGTCGCTGTGGAGGGTTTCGCCTCCGCAGGCGGTTTTGCTGGCGGTCAGGTGCGCGGCCATCCGTGCGCCCGTGTCATCCTGCTGCAGGAGGTAGCTGCGCCCGGTTTCGCCCGCCACCAGGAAACCATCCCTTGTCCAGTAGACGGTGAAATCAGGGCCCTTTCCGCCGCCGCAGCCATAGAAGGTATACGGGCCGATTTCAGTAGTTAGCGTCTTGCCAACAAACGCGTCGCCGATGACTATGGGGTCCGGCCCGTTGCTGGACGCGCCCGACGCCGGCAGTGGGCTAAGTGCCACCGCCGCCACAGCGGCGGTCAGCAACGCTGCTGCCATCCGACGTCGAAAATTCCCCATAGCGGTCGTCCTCCTGTATGCGCACCCAAAGCTTCCTGCAGTGTATGTGGGGCACCCGCCCTTTCCCGGGAACGGCATGGACGCGTTCCAAGAAGGGCGCTCTCAGGCAACGGTCATTTTGCTCACGTATCATTGGTGCGATCGGCCTGCCGCGGGTCCTGTGACCTGAGCCGGCCGTTTCCTTGCCAGCCTGCCAAGAGATCGCCGGAAATGCCCGAACCGTTTTCCCTGGAACCGTACTCCCTTGATCTGACGACGGGGTTGCCCCGTATGGCTGCCGCACCGACCACGCCGCGGCAGCTGCTGCGCTATGCCCGCATCCTGAAGACAGCGGCGGGCTTTGCCCAACGTCAGTTCGACACGTTGAGTTTGTCGGACATTGCCGCCAAAGCGGACGTACCGCTGGGCACCCTGTATCGCTACTTCCCCTCCACAGCGCACCTGATGTTGGCCGTGTACCGGCAGCAATTGCGCGAGCTTCGGGACGGCGTGCGGCAGAGGAAAGGCAAGGGCCATGCACTGTCAGGTTTGATGATGGAGATTTTCCACCTGAGGGTTATGCAGCCCGGGGTGGAGCATTGCCTCATCCGGCCTGCCGGCAAAGACAGCGATACCGCCCAGCTACTGCGGGAAATTGACCTCTTGTCCGAAGAAGTTGTGGGTTCCTTGAGCAAGGAGCCCGGAAATGACGCCCCGAAGGCCAGGATTCTGTTGCATCTGGTCAGTGGTCTGGTCCAGGCCGTCAGGTGTCGTCGCTTGTCGCTCTTTGAAGCCGAAAAGGACCTCAAGAAGGCGTGCAGCCTCATGACCGGGGACTGACGAGATAGCTCCTCCGGTCTAGACCACCGACCCCTGAGAATGCGTTTTTTCACGTGAGCTGGGTCACTTTTGGATCTGCATAAACGTTTTACTCTCGAATCGTCTCTCTTGGTATTGAATCTTGTACCCTCCGCGCTTCCCTACGCTGGAAATACCGAAGCGGCTAGCAGCCCATACCTGCAGATGCACCTTCCGGGCCAGCCACCCTTGGTCCGAACCAGCAGTTCTGTTCCTGCCCGAACCATGCCGTGGGTCCACGGCTAGCCTGAGGAGACAAAGACGTGTCCATTGAGACAATCGCTACTGACAACGACGCCTTGGTACTGAGCGAAGAAGAGATCTTCGCAGCACACGAGGGCGGCAAGCTGACGATTTCCAGCACCGTTCCCCTGAACAACAAGCGTGACCTTTCCATCGCGTACACCCCGGGCGTCGCCCAGGTAAGCCGCGCAATCCACGCCAACCCCGAACTTGCCCGCACCCACACCTGGGCTGAGCGCCTGGTTGTTGTGGTCAGCGATGGCACCGCCGTCCTGGGCCTGGGCAACATCGGCCCCAGCGCTTCCCTCCCGGTCATGGAAGGAAAGTCTGCCCTCTTCAAGTCCTTCGGTGACCTCGACTCCATCCCGCTGGTTCTCAACACCACCAACGTGGACGAGATCATCGAAACCTTGGTCCGCCTCCGCCCGAGCTTCGGTGCAGTGAACCTTGAAGACATCTCCGCGCCGCGTTGCTTCGAACTCGAAGAGCGCCTCATCGAAGCACTCGACTGCCCCGTCATGCACGATGACCAGCACGGCACCGCCGTCGTGGTTCTCGCTGCCCTGACCAACGCTGCAAAGGTGACCAAGCGCGAACTGTCGGGCCTGAAGGTTGTTGTCTCCGGCGCCGGTGCCGCCGGCATTGCGATTGCCGAGATTCTTCTTGCTGTTGGCATCGAGGACGTCATCCTGCTCGACTCCAAGGGCGTAGTCAACGCTGAGCGTGCCGATCTCGTGGCCGATCCCGGTAGCGTCAAGGCCCGCATGGCTCAGCGCACCAACCCCCGCGGCGTCACAGGCGGTCCGGGCGAGGGCCTGACCGGCGCCGATGTGTTCGTAGGCGTCTCCTCCTCCAAGCTGGACGAAGAACACCTGAAGCTCATGAACGATCAGTCGATCGTGTTCGCCCTGTCCAACCCGGACCCGGAAGTTCTCCCCGAGGTTGCCCAGAAGTACGCGGCCGTAGTTGCCACGGGCCGCAGCGACTTCCCGAACCAGATCAACAACGTGCTGGCCTTCCCCGGCATCTTCCGTGGCGCACTGGACGCCAAGGCCCGCCGCATCACGCCGGCCATGAAGATCGCCGCTGCGCGCGCCATCGCTGAGTTGGCAGAAGAAGATCTCTCTGCTGATTACATCGTGCCGAGCCCGCTGGACGCCCGTGTGGCACCGGCTGTCACCGCGGCTGTTGCCGCAGCAGTGACTGAGTAGCGGTTACCAACTAAAAACCGACGACGGCGACGCCTCCCATGCTGGGGAGCGTCGCCGTCGCTGTTTGATAAGTCGCTGCCTGTTAACGAGCAACGCGGGGTCACGTACGCACCGTTATGGGGTGCCAAAGGGGCCATAGGTGACTGTGAGGATTGCGGTGGCTGGCCCATAGACTTGGGGCCATGAATGCCGAACTCGTTGTGACCATCCTGTGCGGCCTGGCCATTGCGGTTGGGGTTGCCGGGACCATCATCCCTGTCCTTCCGGGAAGCATCCTCATTGGTGCCAGCCTGCTCGCGTGGGCCATCTGGGGCGGCGCGGGAACGCTCGGCTGGGTGATCTTCGCTATCGGCATGGTGTTCGTGGTGTCGGGGATGGCCGCCAGTGCAGTGCTCACTGGGCGAAAACTAAAACAACACGGCATTCCCAACAGGTCTGTTGTGATTGGGATAGTTCTTGGCGTGGTGGGAATGTTTGTGATTCCGGTGGTCGGGCTGGTGGTGGGGTTCGCCGTCGGGCTCTTGCTGAGCGAGGTCCAGCGGACCCATGACTTCCGCACCGCTGTCCGCTCGAGCGGGGCTGCGCTCAAGGCGACCGGCCTCGGGATTCTCGTGGAGTTCGGTCTCGCTTGTGCCGCCGCGAGTACGTGGATCATCGGGGTTTGGATCAACGCCGTAAACGGTTAAGAACCTTCGCCGGGATGGCAGCAGACCCCCAGGTGCAGCCAGAACATGGGGGTCTGCTGCCATCCCGGCGAAGAGCTAGCGGAGGGTTGGTACCCGCACCTGGGCCGGGCGGAATGAAGCACCGGCTCCTGGGAACAAGGGGACATCGATCCGGGCGTGAGTGTGGATTTCCTGAACCGTATCCTTCGTGTGCTGCGCGATCTCGGCAAGCGTGGTAACCCACATGCCCTCGAGGCCCTTGACCCGTTCGATCAGCTGCTCCAATGCGACAGCCCTGGATGGCCGGCCGGAGATGAACGGGTGGTTGGTCAGGACGAAGCAGCTGCCCTGGGCATGGTGCGCCTGGGCCTCAAGAGTCCACATTTCCAAAGCCTTGGCCGGGCTTTCGATGACCCCGCTGCCCGTGATGCCGGGGTAGAACGCGTATTGCTCCCAGTCATCCAGCGCCCAATCAACGGGAATCTCCACGATGTCCCGGGGATCGTCCTCCGCCACCGACATGCGGTAGGGGGCATCGCCGTCGAGCAGGCTTGAGTCGTAAAGGAAGCCTCGGTCCGCGAGCAGCGCGGGCGACTGCCAGTTCAACTCCCACCACGGAGCCCGGTAGCCCACCGGCCGAACACCGGCAACGTTGGCAAGTGCCTCCAAGCCCCGGTCCAGGTAGCTGGCTTCGGTTGCGGCGTCGATGCCTTGCATTGGCTCGTGAAGGTAGCCGTGGTGGGCGATTTCGTGCCCACCGTCAGCGATCCTGCGCACCACATCGGGGTAGCTCTCCGCAGTGAAGCCGGGGATGAAGAACGTTCCTTTGATGTCCTGGCGATCCAGGATCTTCAGGAGCCGCGGGACGGCGACCTTTGGGCCATAGGACTGGTGGCTCATGAGGGACATGCGCCGGGTGCTGGCTGGATCGTGGGCGATAGTGCAGGACTCGGCGTCAACGTCGAAGGTGAAGGACGCTGCGGCTTTGACACCCTCGGGCCAGGTGATCGGGTGGAGGGAGTCCGCGGAGGCGGGCTGGCTCATGCTGTGGTCCTTTCGGAAACTACGGGAACTGCGGGATCGCCCGGAGCTGCTTGGGTGACGGAGACGTGGTTCGAGTCGGCAAGGACGAACTTTCGGTGCACCCGGGGCCCGAGGATTGCGTAGGCCGCCGCGCTGGTAAGTCCACCGGCCAGCCATGAGAGATCCCAGCCACCAAGTGCCACGGCTATGGGGCCTTGCATCACTGGTACCAGCCCGTACATGAACAGCCACGTGCAGAAGATGCCAACCAGCAGGGAGACGATGCCGGCCCAGTTGATCACCGGGAGACGCTTGGTCCCGACGCCGTCAAAGAGCCGTTCAACCTTTCCAGGCCAGCGCTTCTCCAGCCAGAAGTAATGCACCAACATGACGCCGCCCCAGGCAGCTACCCACGCCACCAGACCGATCAGCCAGGCGTCCAGTACCGAAGCGAAGTCCTCCTGGAAGATGAAAAACACGACGGCGAGGAGCGAGAAGACGCCGACGAACAGGTTGAGCTTGCGACGATTGATCTTGATGTCCAAGGCCTGCGTAGCCACTGAGAAGGTGTAGATGTTCAAGATGTTGGTGGCGATGGGGCCATGCAACACCATGAGGAGGACGGGAAGGGCAAGAACTCCGAAGTTCTGGACGATCAGCTTGCCGGGGTCGATCTCTCCGCTGTTTGTCGCAAGGCTCGCACCGAGGACACCGAGCCAGACCACGGGAATGAACTGGCCAAGGACCGAGGCCAAGTAGACCTTGCGCTTGGGAACCGAGGTGCTGACGAAGCGCGAGTAGTCTGCGGCATAGGTGAACCAGGTGATGCCCCAGCCGATGCCGATGGCGGTCATGACTGCACTCATCGCCGCGATCCGTTCGGATCCTTCAAGAATGTTGCCGGCCGGACCTGCATAGCCCCAGTCGATCTTCATGCCGAACCACGCCACGGCGGACATGACGGCCAGGATGATGATGGTTGGCGGGACGGTCCACTTTTCGAAAGCGGCGATCGCCTTGTAGCCGAACCAGGCAATGGCAACCTGGGCGGCCATGATGACAGTGGCTACGCCGATCTTCCAGGCGTAGTTCTTTGCGGTGGGATCCACCCAGCCCAGCGTTCCGAAGAGCGCCATGACCAGGTCCAGAATGATCCACGTATTGACCGCGCACCACCCGATGACCAGGAGTGCCTGGATGGCGGCGGGGAGGTAGTTGCCACGGCGCCCGAACGCAGCCCGGGCGAGGACCATGCCCGTGGCGCCGGTCTTTTGACCAAGGAGGACGAAGCAGCCAAACAGCAACATGCCGATCAGGTTGCCCAGGACCAGGACAAAGACGGTGTCGGCAAAGCCGAGGCCGAGGTGGATTCCGAGTGCGCCCAGCACCCAGTTGATTGGAGCAAGGTTGGCGCCGGCCCAGATCCAGAACTGACCTGAGACCTTGCGTGTGCGGTCTGACTCGGGAATGGGCTGCAGCCAGGCTTCGCTGTCATGGGCCGGCGCCGTTGCCGGACCTGACTGCGGTGAGCCTGGCTGCGGTGAGCCTGCAGCCGCTGAGCCTGGCTGCTGTGAGGCAGGGGAGAGGTTGTCTTGCATGAGGGAGATCCTCCGTGTGTGAAAGGGACTCCTTCAGCGTATGTGCCACAGATCACAGCAACAAGATACGATGTGTCTAAAGAAACTCTCTTCCGCCGTACGGAGTGTCATGTCTATCCTTCTTGGTCAAGCCTTGGAACGTGAAAGCCTCAAAGCCGCAGAGCCACGTCTCCTTAACTCGGTGACTGACGCCCTGGCCCGCCCCGTCCGGTGGGTGCACTCCAGCGAGGTTTTGGACATCGCTCCGCTCCTCAGCGGTGGGGAACTGCTCCTCAGCGGCGGCCAGGCGCTTGCGCTTGAGAGCTCCGAGCGGCAAGCCGAATACGTACGGGAACTAGCGGCCCGCGGCATAGCCGCACTGGCGCTCGAAACCGGACCGACACTGCCCGAAGTTCCTGGCCCCATGCTGGAAGCTGCCGAAGCCGCAGGCCTGCCGGTTATTGAATTGCGTCACGTTGTTCCGTTCGTCGCCGTCATGCAGGAGATCAACTCGATCCTGGTCAGCGAATCCGTCGAACAGCTTCAACGCGGCGATCAAACCAGCCACGCGATGGCCGCCGAACTCGCCCATGGCGGTGGACTTGACCAACTTCTGGCTGTCTTGGCAGAAAGGACAGGTGCCAGCGCGCGGTTGGTATCGCCGTCGGGCCTCACCCTCGGTTCTGCAGCGGTTTCTGCAGCAGGCTCAGCGCCGCCGTCGGAGGACGGCGGGCTCATCACGGTTGATGTGCCGGTCCGTGGCGTCCTCGCCGCCCGCTTGGAGCTGGACGTGCCCGACGACGGCGATAGTGGCCTCGCGCGCGTGGCGGGAGAGCGGTCGGTGGACATCCTTGGCCTGGCCCTGCTGCAGCGGATGCCGCCAGGATTGAAGGAGCTGGCGGGCATTGAACTGATGCGTGCCATCAATTCCGGGAGCCAATCGTGGCAGCTCCAGCAGCTCGGGCCGGCGTCGGGCTTTCCCGCCAATGGCCGGGTTGCTGCGCTGGTGATCCGCTCCACGGGTGCAGGGCATCTCCGCTCCGCCCTGGATGCCTTGCTGCGTGCGAACGTGCCGCACAGTGCTAGTTATGCAGATAACGCGGAGCTGATCGCACTCGCTTCCGTTGGCGATGGCGCTGCCACCCGGGCGGTGTTGATGGACGCGCTCAGGGCCTTGGAGAGGCCAGCCGGATCCGCGATAGCGCTTGGCCCGGTGGGCAAGGGGATCGACGAGGCCCCGTGGTCACTGGCCGAGGCGCGTCGGACCCTGGACCTGGATCTGGTGGGAGGTGGCGTGGTGGATGCTGAAGCCTTCGCCGTGGAGCGCCTCGCCGAGGAACATCTGGACCCAGCCACCCGCGAAGGGTTCGTGCAGCGGCAGTTGGGTGCCGTCGTCGAGCATGACCAACTGCGGCGATCCGAGCTTCTGCGGACGCTGACCGTTTGGTTGGACACAGGGTGCAACACAGCCCAGGCCGCACGCGAACTGCACCTGGAACGGCAGTCCATGCACCACCGGTTGCAGCGGATCTTCGAGCTGTGCGGTGGAGATCCCCGGGGAACGGGAAGGCTCGCGGCCCTGCACCTGGCGGTGCGGCTGGCGCGTTTGTAGGTGCCTTAAACGCCTTAAACGCCAAAACGACGGCCCGCTGCGCACTCGACGATTTAAAACGTCTACTGCGTAGCGGGCCGTCGGAATGGGGCGCGCAAGGCCCTACTTCAGCACAATCGTCCTGTTCCCATTCAGGATGATCCGCCCCTCGCAGTGCCAACGAACGGCGTTGCTGAGGGCCTTGCACTCCGTGTCCCGACCGGCGGCTACGAGATCGTCCGGTCCGAACGTGTGATCCACCTCAACCACCTGCTGCGAGATGATCGGGCCCTCGTCCAGCTCGCCGTTGACGTAGTGGGCGGTGGCACCCACGGTCTTCACTCCGCGGGCGTAAGCCTGGTGGTAAGGCTTGGCACCCTTGAAGCTCGGCAGGAACGAGTGGTGGATATTGATGGCGCGCCCGTCGAGCTTGCGGGCGAGATCGTCGCTGAGCACCTGCATGTACCGGGCCAGGACAATGAGTTCCACGTCCAGTTCGTCGATGATGTCCAGCAAACGCGCTTCCGCCGCAGGTTTGGTAGCAGCGGTGACAGGGACGTGGAAGAAGGGAATCCCGTGCCACTCCGCCAACCCCTGGTGGTCCGTGTGGTTGGACACGACGCCCACAACATCGATCGGCAGTTCACCGATCCGCGCACGGAACAGCAAGTCATTGAGGCAGTGCCCAAACTTCGAGACCATGATCAACACGCGACGCTTGGACCCTTGGCGTTCCAGCTGCCAGTTCATGGAGTATTTCTCGCCCACGGGGGAAAATGCGGCACGCAATGCATCCACAGTGGTCTCGTCCCCGGAGGACGCGAAGTGAACCCGCATGAAGAAGTGGCCCTCAGCGCGGTCACCGTACTGCTTGTTGTCGATAATGTCGCAGCCGTGCTCCAGCAGGAAGCCGGACACAGCGTGCACGATTCCGGGACCTTCAGGGCAGTCCAAGGTAAGGACGTGCTCCACGGTGGTTCCGGCGGAGGAGTCAGTAGAAGATTCGGTTTGGATGGCAGTCATGGCTAGCACTCCACTACGTTGACGGCGAGTCCTCCACGGGAGGTCTCCTTGTATTTGGATTTCATGTCGGCGCCTGTTTCGCGCATGGTCTTGATGGCTTTGTCCAGGGATACTTTGTGGCTGCCATCTCCGTGCAGGGCCAGGCGGGCAGCGTTGATCGCCTTGACGCTGGCGATGGCATTGCGTTCGATGCAGGGGATCTGCACCAGTCCGCCCACGGGATCGCAGGTGAGGCCCAGGTTGTGTTCGATGCCCACCTCGGCAGCATTTTCCACTTGCTCAGGCGTCCCGCCCAGGATCTCGCAAAGACCAGCGGCGGCCATGGAGCAGGCGGAACCCACCTCGCCCTGGCAGCCCACCTCGGCACCAGAAATGGAGGCGTTGATCTTGAAGAGAATCCCGACGGCGGCCGCCGCGAGCAGGAACCGCACGACGCCGTCGTCGTTGGCTCCGGGAACAAACTTTGTGTAATAGTGCAGCACCGCAGGAACAATCCCGGCAGCACCGTTGGTCGGTGCAGTGACAATCCTGCCGCCGGCCGCGTTCTCCTCGTTGACCGCCAAGGCGAACAGGTTTACCCATTCCATGGCGAGCAAGGGGTCCGCTGAGTTGGCCCCGTTCAGGTCCGCGTCGGTTTCGGAAAGCTTCTTGAACAACGACGGCGCCCGTCGCCTCACTTTCAAGCCTCCAGGCAGGATCCCTTCGGCAGAGCAGCCGTTGTCCACGCATTCACGCATAACAGCCCAGATGCCCAGAAGGCGCTCGCGGAGCTCCTCCTCAGACCGCCAGACGAGTTCGTTGGCCAACATGACATCGGAAATCGACATGCCCTCGCGTGAACAAATGGCAAGCAACTCGTCAGCAGTGGTGAACGGGTAGGGGAGCACGGTGTCATCGGCTACTACTTTGTCCGTGCCCGTGGCGTCCCCATCCACCACAAAGCCGCCACCGATCGAGTAGTAGCTGCGCTCACGCAATACTGCCCCGGTGTGGTCAAGCGCCCGGAACGTCATGCCGTTGGGGTGTGCCGGAAGCGACTTGCGGCGGTGGAGGACCACGTCCTCGTCCCAATTGAAGTCCACCCGGTGATCGCCGCCCAAGCGCAGTTCAGCGTCGAGGGCTGCTGCTGCCACTTGGTCGTCAGCGGTTTTGGTGTCGACGGTTTCGGGTGAGTGGCCCTGCAGCCCCAGCACCACGGCTTTGTCGGAGCCGTGGCCCCGCCCGGTGGCGCCCAGCGAGCCGAAGAGCTCAGCCTGGACGCGCACCGTGGCCGGAAGCTGGCCGGACGATTCAAGACCGTCCGTGAACTGCTTTGCCGCCCGCATCGGGCCGACCGTGTGTGAAGACGACGGCCCGATGCCAACAGAAAACAGATCAAGCACACTCAGTGCCATTAGGGGACCTCGGGGGAGGCGTACTCCCGCATGGCGTCGAGGAGCCAGCGTCCCAGGAAATCGGCAAACGAGGCCCGGGGAAAGATCCGGTAGTTCTCGTCCGAGGTCTTCCACAGCATCACGGGGATGTGTGCGAGCTCCGTTGAGACAGCCGTGCCGGCCTTGAAGACGCGCGGGTGCAGGTCCAAGGAGCACGTCTTTTCGAGCACAGCGCGGGCGTGGCTGCCGGAGAGCTCGAACGTGGTGCGGTTGGCGGACAAGTCCACCACCTGACCTTCATCGCTGCCCAGTGCCGTGGTCAGGTCACTGACCAAGGAGCCGCCCAGCGAGTCGTGGGACTCCTCCGGAGCGACCACCAGGAACTCGGTAGGGCCAAGCCAGAGTGCGTTGACTGAGCCAGAGCCCGTCACTTCACCGCAAGCGGCCGGCAAGCCGCCGGTGATGGACGCAACGCGGGTTCCGGCGTCGGACGTTCGCTCAACCCGGATACCCACCATGGCCTGGTACGGGATTTCCTTGAGCGTCACCGTGCCCGGCACTGAGCCGGACGTGAAGGCGTCAGCCAGGTGCTCGGCCGGGCTGCGGCGGGCACCCCGTACGCGGTCGACGTGTGCGGTTTCTGCTGGTGTTGCTGTTTCAGCCATCTTTGCGGGTCCCTTCAGCATCGAAAAGTACGGTTTCGCCGACAACCACGTCCACCAATTGGTCTCCCACCGAGGCCACGAGGGTCTCGCCGATGCGGTTGCGGCCGTTCTGGATCAGGGCCAGGCCGAAAGAACGGCCCAATGCGGCACTGTGGTAGCTCGAAGTCACGAAGCCTTCCATGGGGACGGGTCCGTACGCCGGGTTGACGGGGATGCCCTTCTCCACAAGCTGCGTGCCTTCCGGCAGCCTCAGCGAGTGATCCACGGGAAGGACGCTCACCAGGTGCTTGCGGTCCTCGCGGCTTGCGTCCTGGCGGAGGTAGGAGCGCTTGCCGATGAAGTCCTTGGCCTTGGAGACGATCCAGTCCATGCCGGCGTCCTGCGGGGTGACCGTGCCATCGGTGTCCTGCCCGACAATCGGGTACCCCTTCTCGGCGCGAAGGACGTGCATTGTTTCCGTGCCATAAGGGGTGATGTTGAACTCGGCACCTGCGGCAGCAACGGCTTCCCAGGTGTTGAGCCCGTACCAGGACGGGATGTTGATTTCGTAGGCCAGTTCACCGGAGAAGGAGATACGGCAAACACGAGCCTGCACTCCTGAGGCCAGTGTGGTTTCGCGGAACGTCATGAACGGGAAGGCTTCTGCGTCCAGACCACCGTTTTCGGCGAGCTGGGGAGCAACCTTCGCGATCACTGCACGCGACTTGGGACCGACGACGGCAATGGTGCTCCACTGCTCCGTGACGGATGTGAAGACCACGTCGAGTTCCGGCCACTCCGTCTGGTGCCACTCTTCCAGCCAGTCCAGCACCTTGGCAGCGCCGCCGGTGGTGGTGGTCATGAAGAAGCGGTCGTCGTCCAGGCGCAGGGTTACGCCGTCGTCGAAGATCATGCCGTCCGGGGTGCACATGACGCCGTAGCGGGCGGATCCCGGTGCGAGCTTCTTGAACGCGTTGGTGTACACGCGGTTCAGGAATTCGCCGGCGTCCTTGCCACGGATCTCGATCTTGCCGAGCGTGGTTGCGTCCATGAAGCCCACGGATTCGCGGACTGCTGCGCACTCACGCAGGACTGCCGTATCCATGTCCTCGCCGGACTGCGGGTAGTACCAAGGGCGCTTCCACTGTCCGACATCTTCGAACAGCGCACCCTGGGCAACGTGCCACGGGTGGATGGAGGTCACCCGGGCGGGGTCGAACAGCTCACCGCGCTGGCGACCAGCCAAAGCGGCGAATGCGACCGGGGTGAACGGTGCGCGGTAGGCGGTGGTGCCGATCTCGCCGACGCCCGGAACGCTTTCCGCGCCGCCGAACTTCAACGCGGCGGCGATGACGCCGATCGCGTTTACGCCGGAGGTCTTGCCTTGATCGTTGGCGGTGCTGATGGAGGTGTACCGCTTCACGTGTTCCACCGAGCGCATGCCGGCCCCGGTGGAGCGGAGGACGTCAGCCACGGACTGGTCGCGCTGGAAGTCGACGAAGTGGTGGTGCCACTCGCCCGGCTCACCGGTCTGACCGGGAACAAGCCACAGCTGACGGGTCGGGGCGCTCGCCACGGGTGCCTGCAGGTCCACCGGGGTGGTTGCGGACTCAAAGCCAGCAGCGATGGATGCTGCCGCTCCGGCCGAGATGCCCTCTGCCAGGCAGTCCTGGAGTTCGTAGCTGCCGCGGCCTGCGCCAACAACCTGCTGGTCCCGAACCACCGTGGAAGGTACAAAAGCGGCGAGTTCATCGTCCCAGCGCAGCTTGCCTTGGCGCTGGCTGTGGAGATGCACCACAGGGCTCCAGCCGCCGGAAACAGCAAGCAGATCGGCGGCGATGTGCTCGACGCCCGAGGTGAGTTCGCCGTCGTCGTTAATGCTACGGACGGTGACGCCATTCAGGCGGCCCGCGTCATCGGCGCTCGTGTCAGCAACCGCGCTGCCAATGAGGACCCGGATACCGGACTCGACGGCGGCAGCGGCCTTCGCGCTGATCTGCGGACGGGCATCGACGACGGCGGCAATCGCCACGCCTGCTGCCTTCAGGTCCGCGGCGAGCAAGTAAGCGGAGTCGTTGGTGGTGCTGATGACGACGCGTGAACCGGCAGCGACCGCGTAGCGGTTGAGGTACGTGCGGACAGCCGAAGCGAGCATGATGCCCGGGCGGTCGTTGTTCTCGAAGACCAACGGGCGCTCGTGGGCACCCGGTGCCAGGACAACCTGCTGTGCCCGGATGTGCCAGATACGCTGACGCGAAACGCCGGAGGCGGCCGGAACGGTCAGGTGATCCGTGCGGTTCTGGGCTGCGATGAAGTAGTTGGAATCGTAGGAACCGAAGGCGGTGGTGCGGTTCAGCACGGTGCATTCTTCGGCGGAGACCAACTCGGCTTCCACATCGGCAACCCATTCCAGGGCCGGCTTGCCCTCGATGGTTTCCTGCAGGCCTTCGGCGGTGGAACCGGAGAGGAGTGCACCGCCCAGTTCGGGCTGGTCGTCGATCAGGATGACGCGGGCGCCGGTGCGGACTGCTTCGCGGGCGGCTGCAAGGCCTGCAACACCGCCGCCGACCACCAGGACGTCCGTGTGGACGTACTTCTTGTCGTACTCAGCCTTGTCCTCGGCAGGGTCAAGCTTGCCCAAACCGGAGAGCAGCTCAACGTTCATGCCGTCCACGAGTGAAACGGCGGTGGCGGGAAGCATGGATTCCGCGACGTGGCCCGGGAAACGGGGAGCGATCTTGACCAAGGCGTTGGACTCTTCCACGCCGGCGGCCATGATGCCGCGGGGGCGGTCCTCGTAAAGGGAGTTGCCTGCGTTGATGTGGCCATTGGCCAGCAGAGCCGAGGCGATGGTGTCGCCGGGGTGACCGGTGAATTCCTGGCCGTCCACAGTGAAGCGCCAAGCGATGCTGCGGTCAATGCGTCCGCCGGTGGCGAGGCGTGCGTTCTTGCTGGTCACTTCTAGACTCCTTCCGAGGAGGTGGGGGCGGCAGTGGCCGTCGAGGTAGTGGGCGCGCCGGGAGCGATGCCTGTTTGCGTATCGGGGCGGGGCTGGCCCATCGCGTAGATGGAGTGGATGTCGTAGGTCACGGTGTCCCGCAGCATGTTGAACCACTGGCGGCAGCCCGTGCTGTGAACCCAGCGTTCAGCGAAAGAACCCTTGGTGTTCTCGCGGTAGAACAGGTATTCAGCCCACTCGCGGTCCGTGAGGTCGTTCGGGTTCTCCGGGTAGGCAACGTGTGCCTGGCCGCCGTAGTGGAATTCGGTTTCGTCGCGTGGCCCGCAGTTGGGGCATGAAATGAGGAGCATGTCTTTTCCCGTCCTTACTAGTGGGCCACGGCTGCGGCGCCGTGTTCATCGATCAGGGCGCCGGTCTCGAAGCGTTCCAGGGCGAAAGGCTTGTTGAGCTTGTGCGGGGCGCCGGTTGCGATGGTGTGCGCAAAGGTCAGACCAGCCGCAGGAGTGCCCTTGAAGCCACCCGTTCCCCAACCGCAGTTGACGAACATGTTCTCCACGGGGGTAAGGCCAACAATCGGCGAGGCGTCCAGCGTGGTGTCCACGATGCCGCCCCAGGTCCGGAGCACGTGTGCCCGGGCGAAGATCGGGAAGAGCTCCACGGCGGCCGCCATCTGCTCCTCGATCACGTGGAACGATCCGCGCTGGCCGTAGCCGTTGTAGGAGTCCACGCCAGCGCCCATCACCAGTTCGCCCTTGTGTGCCTGGGAGACATACACGTGGACGTGGTTGGACATGACCACCGTGGGGTGGACCGGCTCGTGCAGTTCAGACACGAGCGCCTGGAGCGGGTGGGACTGGATGGGGAGGCGGAAGCCGGCCATCTCTGCGAGGACCGAGCTGTGGCCGGCGGCGCAAAGGCCCACCTTTTCGGTGTTGATGTTGCCACGGCTAGTCTTGACGCCGGTGACCCGGTTTCCGTCCTTGATGAAGCCGGTGACTTCGCAGTTCTGGATGATATCCACGCCGAGTTCGTCGCACTTGCGGGCGAAGGCCCAGGCCACGTGGTCGTGCTTGGCGATGCCGGCACGCGGTTGGTAGGTAGCGCCCATGACGGGGTAGCGGATGTTGTCGCTGGTGTTCAGGATGGGGCAGAGTTCCTTGACCTGGTCAGGCTCCAGCCACTCCGCGTCCACACCATTAAGGCGGTTGGCGCCTACGCGGCGCATGCTCTCACGGACGTCGCCCAGGGTGTGGGCGAGGTTCATCACGCCGCGCTGGCTGAACAGGAAGTCGTACTCCAGCTCTTCCGGCAGGATTTCCCACAGCTTGAGGGCGTGCTCGTAAATCGCAGCACTCTCGTCCCAGAGGTAGTTGGACCGGATGATGGTGGTGTTGCGGGCCATGTTGCCACCGGCCAGCCAGCCCTTTTCAAGGATGGCAATGTTGGTCATGCCGTGGTTCTTGGCCAGGAAGTAGGCCGTTGCCAGGCCGTGCCCGCCGCCGCCAACAATAACGGCGTCGTAGCTCTTCTTTGGGTCCGGGTTGCGCCAGAGGAAGTCGGGGTGTTCGGGGAGGTGGTCCGCGCTCACTGGGCTGCTCCAATCATTTCTTCGAGTTCAGTTGCGGCGTCGTTGCCGTTACTGAGATGTGGGTAAAGCGGGAACTTGTCGGCCAGGGCGGTTACGCGGCGGCGGAGTTCGACGGCGGTGGCTTCGTCCAAGGTGACGTCACCTTCGGTGCTGCTTTCAGTGTTTGCTTCGGCTCCGCTGTTCGCTGCGGCGATCAACGCCGTCGCAATGATGTCCGAGACTTCGGTGAAGTCCTCAGCGCCGAAGCCGCGGGCGGCAAGGGCGGGCGTGCCGATGCGCAGGCCCGAGGAAACCATCGGCGGGCGGGGGTCGAAGGGGACAGCGTTGCGGTTGACCGTGATGCCGATGCGGTGCAGCGTGTCCTCTGCCTGCTGTCCGTTAAGGACGGAGTGGCGGAGATCGGCGAGCACCAGGTGGACGTCGGTCCCACCGCTGACCACGGAAATGCCGGCTGCGGCCACGTCGTCCTGGAGGAGGCGATCTGCCAGGATCTTGGAACCTTCAAGTACGCGGACCTGGCGTTCCTGGAATTCGGGCTCAGCGGCCATCTTGAACGCTACGGCCTTGGCTGCGATGACGTGCTCCAGCGGGCCACCCTGCTGTCCGGGGAAGACGGCGGAGTTGACCTTCTTGGCGATGTCGGCGTCGTTCGTCAGGATGACGCCACCGCGCGGACCGCCCAGGGTCTTGTGCGTGGTGCTCGTGACAATGTGGGCGTGTGGGACCGGGCTTGGGTGCAGTCCAGCTGCAACCAGGCCAGCGAAGTGGGCCATGTCCACCATCAGGTAGGCGCCCACCAGGTCCGCGATGCGGCGGAACTCAGCGAAGTCCAACTGGCGGGAGTAAGCGGACCAGCCGGCGACGATCAGCTGCGGCTTGCTCTCGAGGGCGAGGCGCTCAACTTCAGCCATGTCTACGGTGTGGGTGTCCTCGCGGACGCCGTACGGAACAACCTTGTACAGCTTGCCGGAGAAGTTGATGCGCATGCCGTGGGTCAGGTGGCCGCCGTGGGCAAGGTTCAGTCCCATGATGGTGTCGCCAGGGTTGATCAGTGCGTGCATGGCCGAGGCGTTTGCCTGGGCTCCGGAGTGGGGCTGGACGTTGGCGAATTCTGCGCCAAACAGGGACTTCAGGCGGTCGATGGCCAGCTGCTCGATCACATCAACGTGTTCGCAGCCGCCGTAGTAGCGCTTGCCCGGGTAACCCTCGGCGTACTTGTTGGTAAGGACCGAGCCCTGTGCTTCCATGACGGCCGTGGGGGCGAAGTTCTCAGAGGCGATCATTTCCAGCGTGGACTGCTGGCGGATGAGTTCCAGGGCGATCGCCTGATCGACCTCCGGGTCCGCCTGTGCGAGCGGGCGGATCAGCGGTTCAACCATGGTGTTCTCCTTCAAAAGCTTGTCTAGTGGCCGACTGTTAGGCAACTGATATATTAGAACTATTGCCATAGTATGTTGAAGATCACAAGGTCGTCAACAGGTCTGCGGTAACTCATCCAGCAGACTGAAGTACGACAACGGGAGAGAGCAATGAGCGCCGCATTGGAAGCACTGGAATCAGCTCCGCAGGGTTCGTCCCTGGCGGAGAACGCCTACCTGCTCCTGCGCGACAGGCTCATCATGCTGGACATCAAGCCCGGTGACCCCATCAACGATGGTCAGATTGCTGCAGAACTGGGCATTGGACGTACACCCGTCCGCGAGGCCATTAAGCGTCTCGAAAGCGACCACTTGGTGGTCTCCTACCCACGGCGCGGGACGTTCGCCACCGGCGTGGACATCACCCAGCTCGCTGAGGTCTCCGAGATCCGCGAACTTCTGGAACCGTTGGCGTCAAAGAAGGCTGCCCGCATGGCCAGCCCTGCCATGCGCTCAGAGCTCCGCGCTGTCGCAGGTGCAATTCGTGATCTTGAAGGCCAGGACAATTCCTCCCAGGAACTCATGCGCTACGACATCCAGGTTCACCGCCTGATCTACAAGGCCTCGGCGAACGCACACCTGGAAGACGTCCTGATCCGGTATGACAACCTCGCCACCCGCATCTGGTGCTACATGCTGGAACGGATGCCCTCCGTCTCAGGCCACATCTCCGAGCACGCAGAACTGCTGACAGCCATAGCCGACGGCGACGAAGACCGCGCCGCCGAGCTCGCCCTGCACCACGTAGTCAGCTTCGAAGAGACGATCCGCAAGGTCCTCTAGGGTCTCATCTGCTCGGCCTCGCTGCCTGAGTCGCCTCCGTCCGCTGCCGTCTGTCTCCGGCGGCGGGGTCATCCTCTGCGCGCTCGCTCCTTCGTCGCTTAGACGCGCGCTGCCGGATAACGCCGCCCCCTCCCGATGTTCTCTCACATCCTGCGGCCTTTTGGCCGTCCTTCTCTCACGTCCAGCGGTCTTCTGGCGGACGTTCTCTCACGTCCTGCGCCGGCGGCTGAACAGCTGCCGCGCGCTAAAGCCCGACGTCGGCACTGGCCGTGGTGCCCGACGTTGGGCTTTCTTGATGAAAGTGAGAGAACGTTCCGAAGTGGGCCGCGCGATGTGAGAGAACGTCCGGGGGAAAGCGTTGGGATGTGAGAGAGGATCCGGGGGCTTGAGGCGGCTACTGCAACTCAGTCGCCTTGAATGCAACAACGGCCAAATCGGGTTCACTATCGCTGAACAGACCAGGACGGCCGGAAAGTGCCTAGAATGACTTTTGGAAACACTCTTGACCGTGACGCGGCCCACACGTAGTCTGATGCAACAGCGTTGCTTCTACTGCAACCCCAAATATTCTTGGTGGACACATGAGTAATGAACTTTCCTCTGTGGCAGCCGCGCCGGGAGATCGGTCCAATGACGGACACGGCACCTCTCCCGAGCCCGGCCCCAATCACACAGTCAGCAAGGACACGCGCCGACGCGTCGTCATTGCAAGCTTCATCGGCAACTTCGTGGAGTGGTTCGACTACGCCGTCTATGGATACCTGGCCGGCATTATCTCGACCGTTTTCTTCCCGGAATCCGATCGTCAAACAGCCCTGCTCGCGACATTCGGCGTCTTTGCAGTCAGCTTCTTCGTAAGGCCGCTCGGCGGATTCATCTGGGGCCACATCGGAGACAGGCTGGGCCGGAAGCAGGCGTTGTCGCTCTCGATCGTCCTGATGTCGGTGGCCACGTTCTGCATCGCCCTGATCCCGGGGTACGCCACTATCGGCGTGATGGCCCCCATCCTGCTGCTGCTCGTAAGGGTGGTCCAGGGCTTCTCCGCTGCAGGGGAGTACGCTGGTGCGTCCGCCTTCCTGGTGGAGTATGCGCCGTCGAATCGTCGCGGACTCTATGCCGCCGTCGTGCCTGCCAGTACCGCAGCGGGTCTCCTGCTGGGCTCCTTGCTGGCCGCCCTGCTGAGTTCAGTCCTGACGCCAGAACAGCTGAACGAGTGGGGTTGGCGCCTGCCGTTCCTGTTGGCGGCGCCCATGGGCTTGATCGGCAGGTACATCCGCACCAAGCTCGAGGACACGCCTGCGTTCCGTGAACTGTCCGAGAAGGAGCCCGCAGTCAAGACTCCGGCCCTGGCGATGTTCAAGACCTACCGTAAGCAACTCATCATCGCCACGGGTGCAGTGCTGTTGAACGCAGTGGGCTTCTACGTGATCCTCAGCTACATGCCCACATACCTGTCTGTGGAACTGGGCTTCGGAGCGGCGGAATCGTTCCTGGCTACCACGATCGCCCTGGCCAGTTACATCGGATTCATCTTCCTGACCGGCATTGCGTCGGACAAGTTTGGTCGCAAACGCATGCTCATCACCGCGTCCGTCCTGTTCGTGGTGCTGACCGTCCCTGCGTTCATGCTCCTGGATACGCGCAACTTCCTGGTGATCGTGCTGGTCCAGATCCTGCTGGGCGGAATGCTCACCCTCAACGACGGCACCCTGCCCAGCTTCCTGGCCGAACTCTTCCCGACGAAGGTCCGCTACACGGGCTTCGCGGTCAGCTTCAACCTCTCCAACGCGTTGTTCGGCGGCACCGCGCCGTTCATGGCAACGCTTCTCATCGGCATGACCCACAATCAGCTGGCCCCCGGCTGGTACCTCGTGGCTGCCGCCCTTGTTTCCCTCATCGCAGTCCTGTTCGCCGCCGAGACTTCCAAGAAGCCACTGCAGCAGGTCTGAAACCAACAACCCCTTGAAAGGAACAACCATGACCATCACCGAGAACGAGGCCGTCAACGATGTGGCCAAGCTCGATCGACTCAAGGTCCTCAACAACGGCGAGAAGGTCTCCCTGACTTTCTCCGATGCAGAGTTTGAGCGTCGCCTTGCCGGGCTTCGCAGCATCATGGCCGAGAAGGACCTCGACGCCGTCATCCTCACCAGCTACCACTCCATCAAGTACTACTCCGATTTCCTCTTCACCTATTTCGGCCGCTCCTACGGCATGGTGGTCACCAAGGATGACACCGTCACCATTACGGCAAATATCGACGCCGGTATGCCTTGGCGCCGCAGCTACGGCGACAACCTGGTGTACACGGACTGGCGCCGGGACAACTACATCCACGCCATCCAGGAAGTCCTGCGCACCCGCGGCATCAACCCCCGCCGCATCGGCGTCGAGGACGACTCCCTGCCGCTGGACAACCTCAACAAGATCCAGGCCGCATTCTCCGGAGCAACGCTGGTGGATGTTGCCCAAGCAGCGATGCGCCAGCGCATGATCAAATCGGACGAGGAAATCGCCGTCATCAAGCATGGCGCCCGCATTGGCGATCTCGGCGGCGAGGCAATCCGCAGCGCCATCACTGCCGGCATCACTGAGTACGAGGTCGCCTTGATCGGCACCGAGGCCATGGTCCACGAGATCGCCCGCACCTTCCCGGATTCGGAAATCCGTGACACGTGGGTCTGGTTCCAGTCCGGCATCAACACCGACGGCGCGCACAACTGGGCAACCACTCGAAAGATCCAGGAACACGACATCCTGTCCCTGAACTGCTTCCCGATGACCAGCGGTTACTACACGGCGCTGGAACGCACCCTGTTCTACGGCGAACCGGACGCGCGCTCCTTGGAGCTGTGGAACATCAATGTGGAGGTTCACAAGCGCGGCCTGGAACTCATCAAGCCCGGCGCAGTCTGCAAGGACATCGCGGCTGAGCTCAACGAGATCTACGTCGGTCACGGGCTCCTGGCAAACCGCACGTTCGGCTATGGCCACTCCTTCGGCGTCTTGAGCCATTACTACGGACGCGAAGCGGGCCTTGAACTGCGCGAAGACATCGATACCGTGCTGGAACCGGGAATGGTGGTTTCCATGGAACCGATGATCACAGTCCTGGACGGCCAACCGGGTGCCGGCGGCTACCGCGAGCACGACATCCTTGTTGTCGGTGAAGACGGTGCGGAAAACATCACCAAGTTCCCCTTCGGCCCTGAGTACAACATCATCGGAGCCTAGGTGACCGGGCCGGTGGGCGCAGTGCACGGCGTCCACCGGCCCAGCCCGGTCACGGTCCGCCAGCTTCGGCCAAATATAGTGAACCCATGACTCCCACGGAATCCAACGACGTTTCAGGCAACGGCGAAGCCAAAGGTACCTCGGTCATTGTCAATGCCATCGCGGTCCTGCGGAGTTTCAGTGCCGAAGAGCCGCTGTTGGGGGTTACTGAAATCGCTGGGCGTATTGGCCTGCACAAGAGCACAGTTTCCCGCATCCTGGCTACGCTGGAGCAAGAGCACTTGGTGGAGCGCGACGTCGATTCGCGCAGGTTCCGCTTGGGGCTGGGAATGATCGCCATGGCGGGCCCACTCCTGGCGGAACTCGAAGAGCGGCGCGTGGCGTATCCGGTACTACGCGAATTGACCGAGCGCACAGGGGAGACCAGCGCGCTCATGGTCTGGAACGGCACTGAATCCATGAGTGTGGAGCAGATCCCCAGCCGGCACCAGGTTAAGCACCTGGCCCCGTTGGGAGTACGTTACAACGAGGCACTCAGCTCCTCTGTTCAGGTCTTCCTGGCCGCGGAGGACAAGGATCGCGTCCGTAATCTACTCCGGAGCGGTGCGGTCAGCCTTCCGGGCTTCGATGAGGAAGCAGTGGAGGCGTACCTGCAGCGGTTGGAGGACTCCACGAAGCGCGGCTGGGCTGTGAACTTTGGCGAGACGTCCATCGAGGAAGTGGGCGTGGCCTCGCCCGTCTATGACCACAGAGGCAACATTGTGGCGTCCGTGCTCATCCCCGCACCAAAGTTCCGGGTCTCGCAGGACACGCTGACCAGCCTCGGCGAAGCTTGCGCCGACGCGGCGGCCAAAGTCACCACCCGCCTTGGTGGCCGCGCCCCGCGCTGAACTGCAGGACTCGCAAGCCACAGGACGCGCAGCCACAGGACCCGCGAGCTGAAAGGCGCGGAGGTCACAAGAAGCCGCTGGCCCAGAGGATGAATCTTCTGGCTCGCAGGTGGAGATCGGCTGCTGGATACGTCATTTGGCCCAGAGGCGTGTTCCAGCGTGGATAGTCTGGCTGGCATGGAAAGAACACTGAAGGTATTCCGGCGTTGGGGCGCCCCTGCGGCGGCCGTAATCTTCTTCGTGCTGTGGTGCGTAGCCGAGGCTGGACGCATGGGTCCGTGGCCGGGCTTCTATTGGCCGGGTGCTGTCCCGCTGGTCCTGATGACTATAACTATCGCGCTTTCCGCGTGGAGGCCGTACTTTTCGCTGACCGCCACTGCGGCACTTCTGCTTGGTCAGCTGCTCTACGTGTTTCCGCCCATGTTTTCCAATCACTGGGCAATCTATTTGGGGTCGTTCATAGCACTGGGCTTCATTATGTGGAGGGGTTCCAGACTTCAACGAATCGTGGCTGCGAGCTCCAACCTCATGTTTGCAGCCGTCATGACTTACATGATGATCTCCTTGCGGTATGGACAGGGCGTTGGCTGGTTCAGGCCCCTGTTCATGGGAGACCGCATTGCCCTCAGCCAATATTGGTGGCAGTTGTTCCCTCTTTTGCTGCTTGTAGCTGCTGCGTGTGGAACCGCCGGGATCCTCCTGGCGCTGTACGAAGATCGAGGGACGTTGTCCAAGGCCCAGGCACTCACGCAAGCCAGCTTGAGGGAAACTTCCCGCGCTATACGAGTGCGCTCCTGCTCCACTACCAATTCGATTTCACCTGCACGATGTGTTGGCTCATTCTTTGGCTGTCATCGCCGCACAAGCAGACGGCACACGGTACTTGAGTCAGGGCCAACCCAAACCTGTTCTGGAAGCGCTGGAGAACATAGCTACATCCGCCCGGCACGCCTTGGTTGATGCGCAACGAGTCATTGAAGGCGTTCGGGACGATGGGTTAGTCAGTCCCCAACCCCGGATCAGCGATGTACAACCTCTGATGGAACGGATGCGTCACGGCAATCTCAATATTCAGCACAGCGAGAGCGGCGTACCCGTTGAACTCGGCGCAGGGCAACAGCTGGCAGTATTCAGGATCGTCCAGGAATGCCTCACTAACGCGTTGAAGCATGCAGGCCGGGGTACGGCAGTGCGCGTGCACTTCGACTGGAGTGGGCCTGGCCTTACACTCCACGCTTCCTCAGAGCTTCCGGTGTCCGTTTCATTGGGGGAAACGGACGCCGGTCATACCGAAGACCGGGTGGGGCGGGGCATCCCAGGGATGCGTGAGCGCGCCCATCTGGCAGGAGGCTGGTTGACGGCGGGGCCTGACGGGGAGCAGTTCCGCGTCACCGCCTTCCTTCCCTACGGGGCGCGGGCAGGGATGTCGCCTCTCCCACCGGAGCCCCCTCTGGTGCTTGAGGAGCTGGCTGCTGTTCCGGAGGCCGCTGAGCGTGGCTGACTCGTCCGCACTTATTACCGTCGCCTTGGTTGACGACCAACCCCTGTTTCGCGCTGGAATCCGGATGTTGGTGGAAAGCCAACCGGACATGCGGTTGGCTTGGGAAGCATCTGATGGCAAACAGGCCGTGGAATTCGCAGCCGAGCAGCCGCCCGACGTCATTCTCATGGACCTGCGGATGCCAGAGATGGACGGCGTCACGGCAACCCGCCTGATCATCGAGTTGGCGCAGATGGGCGGCTCCGACCAACCCAAGATCATTGCGTTGACCACCTTTAACCGTGATCACGCTGTGGTGGAGGCCGTTCAGGCTGGCGCCAGCGGGTATCTGCTCAAGAGTGCTGAGCCGGAGTTTCTGTTGGCCGCCATTCGCACGGTCCATTCCGGCTATTCCGTGATCGCGCCCGGTTCTGTGCACGATCTCTTCCAGCATGCGGCGCGGACAGTGCAGGTTGCTGGCCCCAATCTCTCTGTTTTGGAACCTTTATCGGCTCGGGAGAGGGACGTTTTCCTTCTCGCAGCAAAGGGATTGGGCAATGGCGAGATGGCGGAGAGCCTGTTTGTGTCCGAAGCTACTGTGAAGAGCCATCTGCGAAGCGTGCTCACGAAGCTTGGCGTCCGGACACGTCTCCAACTCGTGGCATTCGCCTACGAAAACAGGTTGCTCGGCTAAACGCCGAGGCAAAGAATAGAGGCAAAAAATAACGGCGACCGTCCCCACTAAGGGGCCGACCGCCGTCGTTCGTTGAGCCGACGTCCGCGAGGTTACATCCTCCGGCGTGCCGTCGTTGTCTCGTCCATGGCATCCCTGCCCAGCCAAGCACCCAGACCGATCATGGCCACGCCAAGAACAAAGTGCAGCCAGTTGTCAGCGGTGTTGAACGGAACAAAGTTGGCGCCCGTTTCCTGGTTGATGATCAGGCCGTAGATCCAAAGAACGAGATATACGGCGCCGCCGCCAATGAGGAAGAGGCGAGCCATACGTCCTGTCCTGGCCATGGCCAAACCGGCCACGCCAAACAGAAGATGGACGATGTTGTGGAGAATGGATACTTGGAATACTCCAAGCAGCATGGCGCCGGATTCATGTCCCGCAAAGGTCATGGCGCCGTAATTGGTGGTGATTCCGGGGATAAAGCCCAGAACACCTACCAGCAGAAAAACAATGCCAACGCCCATGGCGGTGTTGTGAAGCGACAACCCCATCGCATGATGGTGTTCGGTGGGGTGCGAAGCGGTGGTCATGAAGTCCTCCCTTTCACGCTGTTACACGGCTCTTCTCATGGAGAACCGTCCCGCGGCAAGGGGTGTCGGAAAACCTTGCCGACGCCGCCATAATACTCCTGAAATGCCACCAAATGCAGGGGAAGGGCCACTCAGGTGCCAGTTAGCATGGGTTCATGAGCCAGGCTCCCAACGGCGATTTCCAATCGATCTTCCATGACACCCGGGATCTCACTCCCTTCCGCGAAGGATACGTGCGCACACCCGTCCGCGGATTGGCTGATGGCGTGGGTGAAGTGCTGTCCGGCGTCCTGACTGGCCGGGACCCCGCCCGCCTTTCTGTGCTGGGCGATGTTCCCCGGTTGAAGCGCTTGTCCACCAAGCAGGCCAAGGCAATGCATGAGGCCGTTTTCACCTCTACTGAGCCTGATCGGCTTATCTCCCTGGGCCGCGTCTACCCGGGGTGGGCGGGCTTGTGTTACGTGATGGCGGGACTGTTGGCGTACAAACACGGCGGCTATCTTCGGGCATCGGAGTTGCTGCGGCGCGGCTTAACAACAAGGATCGACGACGACGCGAGCCAGTTCTCGGCTCTCTACCTTGGGCAGGTGGTCACCAGGGTTGAGGTGGCCGAACGCATTGAGGTCCCGGTTTTGTTCAGTGAGGAGTCCGTATTCCTCGCGCTGGCCCATTGCCTTCGGGAGATGGGAATGATCGAGGCGGCGTTGGAAGCAGTGGTGGGTTTGCCGCCGTCGTTGCCTTCAGCCCTGGCACGCTGCACCGCAGCGTTTGCGCTGGACCGGCACAGGGACGTGGTGATGTGTACGGAGGGGTTGTTGAATACGGATGATCTCTCGGCAGCCTTGCTGCTGATCCGGGCTAGGTCGCAGCGGGCTCGTGGCGATTTTGAATCGGCCCAGGCGGCGCTGAAAGAGGTCCTTCGCCGGAGGAAGACCAGCCTGGCTCTGCGTAATGATGCCCTCACGGATCGAGCCCTTCTCGCGTTGGACCAGGGGCGGCGGACGCTGACTCCCCGTTCCAAGCGACCCGCCCCGCCAGCAGAGCTGGAGACCCTGGAAGTGATCCGCAAGGATGCAGAGATGCGTCGTTTGTGGGAGAACGACTTCAGGGAGCTCAGCGGGGAATAGGGCATTGTGCAGGCGCTGATGCAAGCGTAGTCTTGTAATCAACCAAGTGATTGATAAAGCATTTGGTTGACAAAGAAAGGTCGCGCAGGGTTATGGATCCAGACGCTCTGGACAAGGCGTTCATGGCCCTTGCTGATCCCGTCAGGCGGGGAATCGTTGCCCGGCTGTCGCGGGGAGACGCAACTGTCAATGAATTGGCGGAGCCCTTTGCGATCACCAAGCAGGCCGTTTCAAAACACATCCAGGTCCTGGAGCATGCAGGGCTGGTGACTCGCTCCCGCGATGCCCAACGCAGGCCAGTGCACCTGGACGCAGCCGCCCTCGAAGAGCTGACGGCATGGATAGACCAATACCGACTGATCGCCGAGCGTCGCTTCCGGGTACTCGACGAGCTCCTGGCCGAATCCGGCCCCGGGGTTCCCCAGGGGTCACAGGAAAAGAAGAAGAAGAGGAATTGAAATGAGCAATCCAACGGCAATCACTGCTGATGACGGCGTTCCGTTCGTAGACACCGTCCGCGAATTCGACGCACCGGTCAGCGCAGTGTTCAAGGCGCACGTGGACCCGGATCTGCTGGCCAAGTGGCTTGGTCCGCGGGACGCGAAACTGAACGTCACCGAATACAACGCCACCACCGGCGGCAGCTGGCACTACGAAAGTGGCCACGACAACGCGATGTACGGATTCCGCGGGGTCTTCCACACCGTAGACACCGACGAGCTGATCATCATGACCTTCGAATTCGACGGCGCCCCGGGCCAGGTGGGGATCAGCACCACCAGGTTCGAGGAAATCGATGGTCGCACCAGGATCGTCGTCCACGAGGTCTACCCATCGGTGGAAGCGCGTGACATGGCACTGGCCTCGGGCATGAATTACGGCGTGATCGAAGGGTACGAGCGGCTGGATGAGGTACTTGCCGCCTAGCCCCGCACCACGATGGGAAGGAGTTGCTCCGTCAACAGCACGGCTCCCAGCCCAATCATGATGATCCCGCTGGTCAGCGTCACCACCCGCGCGGCGCCCGGACGTGAAGCGAGCAGCTTCCGCGAGGTCAACGCGACCCCGGTGTACACCAGGCCGGCGAGGACCACGAAGGTCAGCCCCAGCAACCCGGACTGAACAGGAACAGGCAGTGCGGCTTCGGGGCTGACGAATTGCGGCACCAGCGCCACAAAGAACAACAGGCCTTTGGGGTTGATGCCGCTGGTGCCCATGCCTTGGAAGAACGTTCGGAGCTGGTTTCCTGACTGCACGACGGCGCCTTCCGCACTGAAGCTGGCCCCTCGCCATGAGCGCACGGTGGTGAAGCCGAGCCATAACAGGTACGCGGCGCCGGCAATCGTGAGCCAGCCCAGCAGGCCCGGGATTCCCGCCAGCAGGGCCGCCAGTCCTGCCGCCATCAGGACTGTGTGAACCACATATCCGCTGCATAGCCCGGCGACAGCGGGCACGAAGCTGCGCTGACGAAGTCCAGCCGAGATGGAGTAAGCCCAATCGACGCCGGGTGTGCAGGCCAACGAGACTGCGACGAGCATGAAGGCGAGGAACAGCTGTGGGTTCACGATCTCTCCAGGGATGTAGTGGGTAGGAAAACTCTAGGGAAAATCGCCCGATAAGTGTTCCCTGATTTATCCCTGAAACCGGCAATCTGGGTAAGATCATTGCGTGATTGACCATATTGACAAAAATATTTTGCGCCACCTCCAAGAGGACGGTCGAATGACCGCCACTGCCTTGGCATCGAAGGTTGGACTGACGGTGGCTCCGTGCCATCGAAGACTGCGGGACCTGGAGTCTTCCGGTGTCATTCGGGGCTACCGAGCGGACATCGATCCGGCTGCAGTAGGGCTCGGATTCGAGGCAATCGTGTTCGTCACGCTCCGTCAGGTGGAACGCACCATCATGGCGGAGTTCGAGGAACGTGTGACCGCAAGCCCCAACATCGTTGAGGCGCAGCGGCTGTTCGGCTCTCCCGACTATTTGTTGAAGGTCATCGCGGCTGACCTTCCTGCCTACCAGCGCTTCTATGACGACGAACTGGCAGCCCTGCCGGCTGTTGAGCGTCTCACGTCCACGTTGGTGATGAAGAACCTGAAGACCAATATTGGGCCGCCGGTCTAGGCGTTATTCCTTCTAGCGGCTATTCCTTCAGCAGCCCGGTAGTCCGATAGGGAATCACTTCGCGTAGGAACATGCTGGTGGACGTGCGCACGATTCCCGGGCAGAGCCTGATTTCCTCCGACACGCGGTAGAGGTCGTCCGGGCTCTTGGCTACCACCCGGATGATGAGGTCGGTATCGCCCGCAGGAGCGTGGCATTCGAGCACCTCGGGAATCTCCCGGAGCGCTGCGATGGCTTCATTGAGGTGGCTTTGGTCGAGTTCGGCGCTCACGGCAGCAGCCACACCCCGGCCAAGTGCCGAAGGCAGCACGCGGCTGCTGTTGGGCCGCAATGCTCCCGACGCCGTCATCCGCTCCAGACGGGACTGGACCGTGCCACGCGCCAGGTGCAGTTTCTGGGCCAGGACCATGATGGGGACGCGGGGATCCTCATCAAGGGCGGCGATGATCCTGCGGTCCGTCGCGTCGAGTTCCTGCAAAATGACCACTTCCTGTCTACAATTTCAACTCTGATTAGTCAGATCGACCACTCAATGCCATGTCTATTGCACCAACTGTATGCGTACTGCTGAAATGGTGACAACGAAGCAGGGCGAGGCTACCGCCGGACCCCGCAGGCAGCAGGCACCTGGAACACCACCCGGATCCCTGTACAGGTTTCCCGCAAGGAAGCAGCCGCTGATTGACTCTTGTTCACAGCATTGTCATTCTGCACCCGCCCGTCCTGTCGGGCAGCACAGCAAGAGCCCCTGAGCCACCGGATCGTTGCGGTAGCTGAGGGGCTCTTGTGTTGTGCGCGGACGCATAGGCTTGGATCATGACGTCTGCAGGCCGCTTCGCCCCGAGCCCTTCCGGGGAGCTACATGTAGGCAATCTCCGGACGGCGATCCTCGCCTGGCTCTTCGCTAAATCGACTGGCCGCGACTTCCTGCTGCGCGTTGAGGACCTGGACCGGGCCCGGTCCGGCGCGGAAGCGGAGCAGCTCCGCGACCTGAAGGCCGTCGGCGTCAGTTGGGACGCCGCCGTCGTACGTCAGACTGAGCGCGGACCGCTGTACGAGGAAGCGATTGAGCGCCTAACGGCCGAGGGCCGCATCTACGAGTGCTTCTGCACGCGCCGCGAAATCCAGGAAGCGCCGTCTGCGCCGCACTCTCCACAAGGCGCGTATCCGGGTACGTGCCGGAGGCTGTCCGAGGCCGAGCGCGAGATCCGCCGGGCGTCGCGTCCGGCATCGATCCGCCTCCGATCGGAGGTCGCCGAGTGGGCTGTTGAGGACCAGTTGCGCGGCCCCTACGTGGGTGTGGTGGACGACTTTGTGCTGCGCCGCAACGATGGAGTCACGGCCTACAACCTGGCAGTTGTAGTAGACGATGCCGCCCAGGGAATCGACCAGGTGGTCAGGGGCGATGACCTCCTTCCGTCCACTCCGCGGCAGGCGTACTTGGGCACCCTGTTGGGCTTGACTGTCCCGGAATATGCCCACGTTCCGCTGGTGGTAAACCACGACGGCGTGAGGTTGGCAAAGCGCGATGGCGCAGTGACGCTGGGCGACCTCGCCGCCGTCGGAGTTTCAGCGGAGCGGGTCCGGGACCTCCTCCTTGAGTCGTTGGGATTACCGGCTGGTTCCTTGCAGGATGCCGTGCCGGAATTCGACCCCCGAAGGCTGCCGAGGGAGCCGTGGGTGTGGAAAACCCCGAGAGGTTGAGTGCGGGCCAAGTAGGCTGTCTGGATGCATTCACAGGTGATCGCCCCAGGTTTCGAATCGGTAGCCGAGCTCTTCGAGAGTTTCCTCGAACGGGACCCTGAATATTCCGCCCAAGTGGCTGCGTACCATCGGGGTGTCAAGGTGCTGGATCTCAGCGGCGGGCCTCACATTCGTCCTGATTCAGTCACGGGTGTTTTCTCGTGTTCCAAGGGCATGGCAGGCCTTGTCATGGCTCTGCTGCTTCAAGACGGCGAACTGGATCTCGACGCGGAAGTGGCCAAATATTGGCCGGAGTTCGGTGTTGAAGGGAAAGCCTCCATCACTGTTTCCCAACTCCTTTCGCATCAGGCCGGACTGTTGGGCGTCCAGGAAGGCGTGAGCCTTGAGGAAGTTAACAATTCCGAACTCGCGGCCGCGAAGCTCGCCAAACTTCCGCCCCTCTGGATGCCCGGCGCGGCGTTCGGCTACCACGCCCTGACAATCGGCATTTTCATGGAAGAGCTGTGCCGTCGAATCACCGGTTCAACGCTCCAGGACGTCTTCGAACAGCGCATCCGGTCCGTGACGGGTGCCCACTTCTACCTTGGGCTACCGGATGCTGAGGAAAAACGTTTCGCGCCTTTCCGTTGGGCGGCCGACCCCGCGTCGCCGTGGGTGGACCCCGCCAGCCACTTAGGTTTGGCGGCCAATGCTGCAGAGGGCGACATCCTGGATCTTCCCAACATCCGTGAGGTCCGCGCCGCGGGTATGAGCTCGGTAGCGGGCGTTTCCAGCGCTGAGGGGATGGCCAGGATCTACGCTGCAGCGGTGACGGGGTTGGCGGCCGGCGGTCAGGCCGCCGTCGCACCCTTCCTCACGGAGGAGACCATCCGCAGGGTTTCCGCTGAGCAGGTGTTCGGGATCGATCGCGTCTTCGGCGAGGCCGGCTGCTTCGCCACGGTCTTCATGAAGTCGCACAGCCGCATGCCATTCGGCAGCTACCGCGCGTTCGGGCACGACGGCGCCAGCGCGTCTTTGGGGTTCGCGGACCCGGTGTATGAACTTGGCTTTGGATACGTCCCGCAACAGGCCGAGCCCGGAGGAATTGGATGCAACAATCTCCTGCTCAGTTCCGCCGTTCGGGAGGCGATTGCAGGGCTTGCCTCTTAGTTTTCCCTGTCTCGAAAGCCGGTACTTTTTTGGCCGCCCACCGAACAATCCAGCGGTGACGGCCGAAAAGCTGAAGATCGCGGCACGTGTCTCATGCCTGGAACCGTGGAGCTGCAGGCCGAGGCCAGAAGCAACGGGCAGCTTAACGCCTATGACATGCTGGGTTAATCAACTTGGGGGACTTCTTGAAGATCGTGCTTTACATCATCTGGGCCCTTTTCGTGGCCTCAGTCATCTGGGCTTTCATCGGTGCCCTGAGGAAAACCAGGCGCCAGGAGCGGCTGATTGCCATCTGGCCGAAAGTCCGGGCCACGGTGACAGGCAGCCGGCAAGGTTGGACCAGCGGCGGCGGCAACGCCACCCGGAGCGTCCGTTTTTGGCCGGCCTACCAGTTCCTTGACCCCCGCGGCATCCTGTACGTCGGGGAATCCGAGGTGTCGTACGCCAACCCGCCGGTACCAGGGTCGTCCCTGGAGGTGGCCTACAACCCCGCCGACCCGAACCAGTCCTTCCAGGTCGATGCCCCGTCCAAAATGGTCATCGGCTGCCTGATTCCGACCTTCGCGTTCTTCGCCCTCGCTTCATTCTGGTTCATCGGGATCTTCCCGTTGGGCTGAGCCGAAGACCTCCACGACCCGTCAGCACCTTAAGGAGCACCATAGTGAAAAGAATCCTCGCCGCCGCAGCCATAGCCGGACTGGCCGGCCTGACGGGCTGCGCCTCAGCACCGGCACCTGTCGGCCCTACTTCCATACCCTCGCCAGAGACCGCCACTACACAGGCCTCGCCGTCGGAGTCTTCGGCCTCCGAAGCGGCTGCACTTGGCAGCGTCAAGGACGTCTGCGAGGCCTTCAATACGCTCTACGCCGAGTACAAGGCAGTCCCGGACAACGATTCCAACGCTTTCGAGGACATCTACCTGAAGTCCGAGGATGCCAAGAAGACCGTTACCGGGAACCTGAGGGGCCTCTTTGCTTCGTTGAGCCTCCTGGCCATTGACCACTCGGGCGCGGCCGAACACGGAGGCAAACCCGAACAGGCATCTAAGGACGCCGTCCGCGACGCAGTTTTCGCCAACGCCGGCGCCTGCACTGCCGAGGGCGTGACGCTCCGTCTCTAGGTAGGCCCGGCGGGGCGGCCACAGCTGCTGCTGACGCTGTGCCGGTGAAGCGCGCCTGCCAGATTTGCCGGCAAGAATTTCCCCGGCGCACGTTTACCGGAGTTGTGGTTCCCTGGCCATCCGTGGACATTGCAGAGCCGGGGGTAAAGGGCTAGGTTCCTCCTTGGGGGACGGTTCTCTGATCTGTAGGAGACGTAACGTCCCCGTGACCTTGACGATAGAGGTGCTGGTCACCTCTTTGATCAGATGTTCGGTCAGATCAAAGCGGCCCTCAAAGTAGTGCTGGGCCGCCGAGGGGTGCCGGTGAGAGCTGTGCTGCTGGAACTCCGGCAGCCATGCCCGCCCACAGGGTGTCAGTGGTGGCAGCAACAACGTCCTCAACACTGTTGCCGTCCAGCTGCTTGCCTGCCGCCAGGAGCGCGGCGCCATGCAAGCTCACGAAGCACACCATGGCCAGGGTTTCCGTGTCGCCCGGGGCCAAGGCTCCACCATCCTGTGCCTCTGCAATGAGGGCGCGGGCTACGTGGATCCCTTGTTCGCCGATGTTCCGCAACTCCGTGCTGGACCCGGGGTGATGCTTGGTTGAGTACATGATGGTCAAGAGCGCCGGGTGGGAGACCGCGAAGTCCACATAGGCCTTGGCTACGCTGGCAAAGCGCTGACGAAGGTCATCGCCACTGCCGGCTGCCGCAAGTATGCGCTGGTTCATTAACTCAAAGCCAGCCAGCGCCAAGGCGTCGATGAGGGCTTGCTTGTCGCGGAAATGTTTGGCCGGCGCCCCATGGCTGACGTTGAGGTCCCGGGCCAGTTGCCTCAGGGAGAGTCCGTCGACGCCGGCTTGCTCGATGGTTTCCATGGCGCGCTCCAGTAGCGCCTCGCGCAGCTTGCCATGGTGATAGGGCTGGTCCGTCATAACTCATAGTCTAGCCGAGAAGTAGTCATTGACAACAATGTAGACAGTGCCTACGATGTTGGCATTGACTACTTCGAGTCAACCCGGCTGGAATCCCAAGCCGGCGTTTACAGATTGGAACCGCCATGACCACGACCTATTCCGGTACCACTGCGCTGATCACAGGCGCCAGTTCCGGGCTCGGCGCTGAATTTGCCAGCCGCTTTGCCGCCCGGGGCTCCAACCTTGTCCTCGTGGCCCGCCGCGCGGACCGCCTTGAAGAACTGGCCAAGAAACTGCGGACTGACCACGGCATAGCCGTCACCGTGCTTCCCATGGACCTTGGGCGGGCCGGTGTTGGCAAGGAACTCGTAGATGAAATGGCCAAGCGCGGAATCATAGTGGACACCCTCATCAACAATGCAGGCTTCGGAACCCGCGCTCCGTTGGTGGAGGAAGACCCGGAAGTTATCGCTTCCGAGATCGCACTCAATGTGGCTGCCTTGGTGGATATCACCCGGGCCTTCATGCCGGGCATGCGCTCCTCGGGCAAGGGTGCGCTGGTGAATGTCGCGAGCACCGCAGCGTTCCAACCCATCCCGGGCATGGCCGTCTACGGGGCTACGAAGGCATTCGTCCTCAGCTTCACCGAGGCCGTTGCCCACGAGGCCAAGAGCTCGGGACTGCGTGTGCTTGCCCTCTGCCCGGGCGCCACCCGCACTGAGTTCTTCGATGTCCTCGGCAGCGAATCCGCGGCAGTCGGGCGGATGCAAACCTCAGCGCAGGTTGTGCAGACAGCCCTCAAAGCGCTGGACCGCCCCGGAACTCCGGCAAGCGTTGTCTCCGGCTGGGCCAACCGGATCGCAGCAGGTCTCGCACAGCGCTTGCCGAGGGCGCTCGCAGTGGGCATCGCCGCCCGCGCTGTTCAGGAGTAGTTCCAGCGCAGGAGTAGTTCCAGTACCCGGGTAGGTGCTGCGGGGAACTTTGCGGATAGCCTGAAGAAAGGTCCGATCCCTGTTCGGGGCCTACATCAATCCGGAGGCCAGCATGACCGAACCACGCTTCACCGTTGAGACCGCGAAGATACTCGCCGAGGTGGCCCACAACCGCCAAAAGGACAAGCTCAAGCGTCCTTATCGGGAGCATGTCCTGGCGGTGGGGGACGCGCTAGCCGACTTTGACGAGGACATCCAGATTGCGGGCTACCTTCACGACATCGCCGAGGACACTCCCATCACACGGCAAGCCTTGTTGGATATGGGGGTATCCGAGCGCGCCCTTGCCATCATCGAACGTGTCACGCGCCGCTTCCACGATGACCCCGACGACTATGAAGCAGGGATCCGGTTTGTGGCCGAAGACCATGACGCCACCTTGGTCAAAATCGCCGATAATGCCCACAATTCCTTGCCCGAACGCGTACAGGCGCTGGCGGAGAAATGGCCCGACAAGCCGCCCATGACCCGCTACGCCGACGCCCGTCCAGTGCTTTACAACGCCGTGCCGCGGGAAGAAGTGGAGTTGATCCTGCAGAGGGTAAACCCGTATCTACTTCCGGAGCTCGACGACATCGTTCCTGACTAAGCCGGCCCTGAGTAGCCACGGCGCGTCAGCCCTCCAGCAGGCGCCGACGATGCTTCAGCTCCTTGGTCCATTCCTTCGTTTGCCTCGCCGCGAAGGGAGAGGCGCCGCCGTCGAGGTCGCTGATCAAGGAGCCGGTTGCCTTCAGGGCAATGTTCATTGAATGCTGTGCCGCCCGTTCAGTCAGTCCAAGCTTCGCGGCCCAGGCGAGGAAGTGCTTGCGTGAGATGCCGGTCTTCTTCCCACCGACGGCCAACGCCAGCGTCTTGTCGCCGTAGACCACTGTGGACGGAATGTCGTAGACCGGGGCGATGGTGAATTCGCGGACGCCAAGAACCCCAGGCGCCTCCACCATCGAAACGTTCTTGGCGTGCAGGTCCCCGTTCCCTGTCAGCCAGGCAAACGCGAGTTGGATGACCAGATTTCGGAGTGCTGGAAGGCGTGCGGGGCAATGCCCGGCCAGCGCCGAACAGACTTCACTGAACGGAACACTGTACTTGTCAGCCGGGTACAGCCCCAGGATCTGGGCGCCGTCCTCCACAGCCAGCCGAAGAGGCGAACCGTCGGGGGCGGTGACCCGATCGAATCGCTCCACCAGAAGCCCCGCCCGGCCACCGACGTCGTGCACCAACTGCACGTTGCTCACAGGAATCCGCAGCCGACGCGCATAGCGGAACATCAGGAACTCGTTTTCCACCACGGAGGGGAACTCCGGGGCGTTGAGCTTAAGGATGTATCGCTTGCCTGCCTGCGCCACGGGGAGTGAAATCATCCCGGCAGACAACTTGTCCTGCACACCCGCCAGCGCTACGGGATCGATCAATCCGGAATCGCCCAGCAACGCATCAAAGTCCAGCGGCAGTTTTGAATCAAGCACGACGGCGGCGCCCCCTTCCGCCAGTGCCTCGCCGTGGGGGACCGTCTGGACATCGCCCACTGCGTCGCCGCCCGCAGCCATGAGAAGGGCGAGTTCGTCGTCCGCGCTCGCCTTGACGCTGCGTCGCAGCGAGTTGAGGCGCCGACCCTCAGGCAGCAGGCCGGTGAAGTAGGGCGGGACTGCACCGCTGGGCGTGAAAACAGGCTCGGCCCTCACGGGGAGAGTCGTTGCCACGGCGGGTAGGCCGGCGTCGAGGTACTTCGGGAGGTAGCTGAACTTGGTGCCGCCCTCATGCCGCTCGAGGCGCGCCGCGAGGATGCCCTGCTTGTAGACGTCCGCGATACGGTGGAAGGTCATTGTGCTGTCTCAGAAGCTGTCTCAGAAGCGGTAGACCTGCCGGCCTGGCGGAGGGAAAGTTCCAGGCCGAGGGTGTCGAGCACCGCCAAAAGGGGCTCAAGCTGGACTGTGCTCTTGCCTGTTTCCACGAATCGGACGAACCGTTCGGAGACTCCCGCGAGATCGGCGAGGTCCTGTTGGCTCAGGCTCAACGAGGCACGGCGGGCGCGTACTTCAGAGCCCAAAGTTGTCATGAGGTTGTTCGCTGGCATGAGATCCTCCCCGCCCAGTGCAATCGGTACGAACGTGCCGATTACCTCAGTTTGCACCCGTCAGCAGGCAGAAACAAGGCGTTCCAACGAAAAACCGGCACGAACGTACCGCCTAAGTGTGCGGACCTTAGCCCGCGGCCGCCTCCAGTCGACGCAACGCTGCTGCCCGGCCCTTGTGTCCCCGGCGCTCATCGAAAATGATCGAGAGGCCGAGCACCACCATCATTTCCAGCATGCACACAGGCACGGATGCGCCCGCCGCGGCCATGGCGATACTGCCAGCCAGGCCTATCACCACCAGCGTTGAGCTCCAGAGAAGCTCGCGGTCCCAGCCCAGCATGATGCTGTAGAGGGTGCTGAGCGAGACCTTGAACAGAATGACCGGGATGGCGATCGAGGCGACCGCGCCCGCCGCCGGAATGTGTGCCTCATGATCAATGAAGTACGCGGCAACGTGAAGTCCGGCGCCAGTGGCGGCAATGGCTGCGAAAAGGGGAAGGTGCCCGTATCCGAATATCCATGAGCGGTGCCGTTGCACGTGGAGGGCCGGGCCCGAGGGCAGGATGAAGTAAATCCACCACAGGGCAAAGGCCAGCCCTGTCCCGCTCAAACCAACCAGCGCAGCATCCAACGTCCAGCCGTGGAGGGCAACGATCGCGCGCAGCGTTTCAATCGCGCCGATCAAACATTCGCCCAACGCAATGATGGCCAGGAGTCCGTACCGTTCTGCGATGTGATGGGCGTGCCACGGGGTGCGGATGTTCCGTTCCGCGAAGTACGGCGCCGCCATCTCCAGGATGAACAACGGGGCTGCCATGAGGAAGGTGGTGGCCACGCTCGCATCGATCAAAAGGACCCCCACCCAGCCGACTTGCACCACTGCAACGTACTTTGCATACCGCAAGCACGTTTCACGGCGTGCTGGGTCCTGGCGGGCAGCGCGCAGCCATTGGAAGATCAGGGCCACGCGCATGATGATGTAGCCCAGCACCATGGCCACGTTGTCCACGTGTTTGCCTTCGATGATCGAGTGGAACATCGGCTCTATGCCCATGGCCAGGATGAGCACACCCACCATTTGGACCATGGTTACGACGCGGAACACCCAGTCATCGGTGTCGTAGGCGCTGGCGAACCACGTGAAGTTGATCCAGGCCCAGATAGTTGCGAACATGGCGAACGCGAACGCAAGGAGCCCTGGCCAGAAATGCGCCTCCGCCACAGCATGGGCGAATTGGCTGCCGGCAACTCCGAAGGCAATAACAAACGTCAAGTCGAAGAACAGCTCCAGCGGAGTGGCCGTGCGGTGCTTTTCGTGCGGATCGCGGCCGCCCATGCGGGACAGCGCGTGGCGCAGGGGATTTGTGGACATGGGTCAAAGATTACCGGTGCACCTGTTCCCGCGGATGGAACCCTTACACGCGGCCCAGCACATCGATGTCTTCGAGGAACTCCTGGTACACCTCGTCACTCACGGTCGTGCGGGTATCGGCGATGGCGTCGAGGTAGTCCTGTGTGACCGGGCCCTTCCGTCCGTTCGACGAAACCGTGGACGACGCACCCGAAGTAGGTGCGTCGTCGTACACTGCTTTTTCCAAGGCACGCTGTGAGGCGCTGCGTGCCGCGAACTCGATGTCCGCCGGCGAGAAGCCCTGGGTGCGTTCCACCAACTGGGCAATGTCGACGTCGTCCACCACGGTGGCGGGGATGAACCGCTGCCACATTGCCTCGCGGGCGTGGACGTCCGGCAGGCCGATGGGGATGACGTAATCGAACCGGCCGTGGCGCAGGAAGGCTGTGTCCAGGGCGCGAATGAAGTTGGTGGCGCAGACCAGGAGACGGCCGGGCTGTTCGCGGAATGCCGGGATGATCTTGAGGAGTTCGTTGGTGACGCCCTGCAGCGGCGACGGCGGATCGCCCGCCCGCTGCGAGGCGATCTCTTCCACTTCGTCGATGAACACCACTGCGTGTTCCAGCTCGGCGATTTCCAGGAATGTCTCCCGCAGCGCCCCGGCCAGGCCCTTGGGATCAGACGCCAGGCGGGACGGGAACACCTCCACGAACGGCCACTCGAGCCGCGACGCGATTGCCTTGGCGAACGTGGTCTTGCCGGTGCCCGGAGGACCGAAAAGCACGACGGCGCGCGGCGGCACCACGCCGTACTCGTCGGCGAGGTCGGCCTCAGCCAGGGGGAGAACCAGACGGCGTTCCAACAGTTCCTTCTCGCGCTTCATGCCCGCCACGTTTTCCCACAGGTCACGGGCCAGGATCCGGCCACCCAACAGGCTTAGCGGTTCCAGCTCCTGGCGTTGCACGGGGATGGTCCTCTCGAAGTAGCGCAGGTTCTTCTTCACCACAAAGCCACGGCCCAGGAACGCTTCCACGCGCGTCTCGGTTTCCGGCATGAGCGCAGAGAGCTTGTTGAGTCCGTGCGGAGCCATGCGATTCTCGACGGCGGACAGCAGAGAAGTGCCAATGCCCCTGCCGCGGAACTCCGTCAGTGTCGCGAGGAAAACGACCCAGCCTTGGTCATGGGCCGCACGCCCAACGGCGGCGCCAACTACTTGGTCGCCCTGGACCGCCACCACTGCATGGTCCTTTTCGCACGAGGCCAGGACCTCGGAGAGTGCGTACACGGGCTCTACACCGTCAGCCTTGAGTGACTCCCAGAGGTGCAGAATGCCGTCAAGATCGGACGAGTGGAAGTCCCTGATACGCCAGTTGGTCATGGGGTTTCTCCTGGGTGTGCTTGGTGGATCGCCGTTGATTCCTTGGAGTTGAGCATAGGCGAACCACCCGCCCGGAACGTTGCGGGCCCGTTGCGTTACGGAGCAACCCACGACGGCGGCCTGTCGGCACCCGCTTTCGTCCCCTCACTTTCGCGTATTCGAAAGGCAAGCTTCCTTCTCCGAGAGTTTCCGATGCGAGGATCTCGAACTCGGTCTCGCAAGTCACCCGTCCGTGCATCAGGCATGCCATCGAAACTGTTCTTCAGCATGAAGACATGCTTCCCTCTTGCAGGGTTAGGAACTTTTTCCCGCTGCCACGATCCGTGGAATGTATTCACTATTCAGCCATTGGACGGCATCGCCGACAGTGGGAAGTACTACTTCTTCCAGGCCGGTTGCTGCATCGGAGTACAGGGTGTTCCACTCCTTAGTGGAGGCTGCCACAGCTGGCCAGGCGTGTTGGCGCCGGAATCGGAAGAGCCGTTCCACCGTCTCAGCTACCAAGACATCGTCGGCAAGTCCTGCCATCAGTTGCAAGTCGACCAGATCGTGGGCCCGCTGGCTGCCCGGTTCGGTGCATGCATGCAGCTTCTGTGATACCTGGTGGTGAAGTGGTAGGACGGGCACGGGATCCGGTCGGGGGAGCCCCAGGGCCATGAAGGTGTCGATCAATTCCGCCGAGAGTGCTGTCTCCGTGAGATCTTCGGTTGCTCCAAGTTCGTCGAAGCCGACTTCAAGCTCCACGGTGGTGAAGGATTTGTTTCGGTACTGCAGCTTCACGGCGAAAGGCTGCATGACGTACGCGGACGGCACGCTCGCTGGTCCGCGTGGAGTTCCTGACACAACTGCACCGGTGAATCCTCCCCACCCAGCTTCAAGGTTCTTTCGCAACTGCTCTTCAAAATTCTGCATGTCCCCGCGAAAGGCGGTGTCCAGATCAGGGGTTTGACGCGTAAGGTTCTCGCCAAGCCGCAGCTTCAGACCTGTGCCACCCTTCACGGCTGATGGGGGCAGCATCTGGCACACGGCCAGATTGGCTACCAGGGACTTGAGCTTGGCGACGGTCGAGTTCTCGGCCTTTGCGCGCTCCGCAATCCTGCTCTCCAGGTACCGGACATTCTTGGGCGGAGTGATTTCCTCCCGCTGATCTTCGTCGAGTGGTTCGCTCAAGATGTCTCCAATTCTCTGATGACACGGGCTGCAGCTGCTGAGTCGAGTAAACCACGCTGCTCCGCTTTGCGGGTCGCATCCGCCAGGCGTTCAGTCATGATTCGTCCTCGAGAACCTAACAGCGCACTTTCCACACTCATTGCCGGGATGCCTTCAATGTAACCGCGGTCCCAAAGGGGCACTTTCCGCTGTTCAATTTCGACCGTGTCCGGGAGTCGGCTGCGTACGCGCCGAGGAGTGGCTACCCTGATTTTGCGGAGGTTGACCTGGCCCAATCCGTAGGCTGCGAGCACCGATTCGTCAGCGAGTACCGCTTCCTGTCCTCCGAGCGCGACAGCTTCAGCAAACTCGTCGAGGTTCTTCGAAGGGACTTCGAGCATTCGGTACACACCGTGCCCGATGCGTCGCAGGGCTCCGCGCGCAGTCAGTTTCCGGAGCTCCACGGGCGGTACTCCTGCTTCGCCCGCATCGGCAACTGTGATGACGCCATGGGTGTCGTAAGCAAGTTCCCTAAGGATTTGCCGGTACGAGCTAGTCGATCTCATGGCAAAAGCGTACCGTTTTCGGTACGCTTTTGCCATACTTACGACCATTGCGTCACGACGGTCATCCTCATGACCTTCGTAGCCCTCGCCCTCCAGGCTGTCCTGGTCGCGGTCGACAGTACCGAGGCCCTGAATCTGTTTCAGCAGGGCGTTCAGTCAGCCTGGTGGGTTACGAAAGCTTCTGCGAGCAGTAGCCGAGTCATAGGCCAAGACGCAGCGAAAGCATCTTCCTACCCATCCGACGCTGGCAAACCAGCCCCAACCAAACCAGCCCCTACTGAACCGGCCTTAGCCGCAATCCCTGCATGCCGCCGTCGACGGCCAGGGAGGTTCCCGACGTCGAACCGGACAGGGGGCTCGCGAGGTAAGCCACCGCGCCCGCAACCTCAGCCGGGTCCACCATCCGCCCATGCGGTTGACGGGCATTGAGTGCGGCGCGCTCAGCTGCCGGGTCAGCGGCGGAATCCAGGAGGCGGCCCACCCAGGGCGTGTCCACAGTGCCTGGATTTACGCAATTCACGCGGATGCCCTCGCGAACGTGGTCGGCAGCCATGGCAAGCGTTAACGACAGCACTGCGCCCTTGGACGCCGAGTACAGCGCCCGCTGGGGAAGCCCGGCGGTCGCGGCGATTGAGCAGGTATTCACGATCGAAGCGGCCGGCGACTCGCGCAGGTACGGCAGGGCAGCCCGGCTGACCCGTGCAATTCCTACGACGTTGATGTTCAGGACCCGGAGCCACTCGTCGTCGTCGTTCGCGGCGATGTCACCTTGGGCGCCAATGCCGGCGTTATTGACCACGATGTCCAGGCGGCCAAACTGCTTGGCAACGGTTTCGACGGCGGTTCGCACCGAGGCGTCATCGGCCACGTTGCATTCCACGCCGAAGTGCGGGCTGGTTTCCGGTGTCAGATCCAGGACCGCAACTTGCGCGCCGCCGGCGGCGAGCCGGTCCGCGATGGCCGCACCAATTCCGGAGGCTCCGCCGGTCACGAGTGCTGCCAGGCCTTCGAATTCCTGGCCCACTGGGGATGCCATCAGGCGTTGACGTGGGCGGGCGCGGCGGAAACGGTCCCGGCCTTCGCGCGGTAGTATTCCTGCCGCTGGCATCCCAGGCCGTCGATCTCCAGTTCCACTACGTCGCCGGGCTGGATGTACGGGAAACGACCAGACAGGGCCACACCCTCGGGTGTGCCAGTGATGATGACGTCGCCAGGCTCCAGGACCATGTACTGGCTGAGGTGGTGAACGATCGTGGCGGGATCGAAAATCATGTCCGAGGTGTTCGAGTCTTGGCGGGCTTCGCCATTGACCGAGGTCCTCAGCCGGAGGTTGCTGGGATCCACCTCAGTTGCGGGAACCAGCCACGGGCCAAGAGGAGTGGAGGCGGGGAGTGACTTGCCCTTGGTCCATTGTCCCGCGGCTCCGGGGATCTGGTAGTCGCGCTCGGAGAGGTCGTTGGCCACTGCGTAGCCGGCGATGCATGCTTCGGCCTCGTCCAGGGAGGAAAGGTAGGACGCTTCCTTGCCGATCACTATTGCCAATTCCACTTCCCAGTCATACTTTTCCGACGACGGTGGGATGGGGGCAGCGTCGAAAGGACCGCTGATGGTGTTGGACGGCTTCAGGAAAACCACTGGTACCTCGGGCACCGCGGCACCGGATTCGGCGGCGTGTGCGGTGTAGTTCAGCCCGATGCAGATGACCGAGCCCGGACGGGCCACAGGCGCTCCGATGCGCACCCCGTCCGCGGAAATTTCAGGGAGTTCCGCGGATTCCAGGGCTGCGCGGGTGCGGGCGAAACCGTCCGAGGCGAGGAAAACGCCGTCGATGTCTTTGGTCAGCGGCGAGAGATCGAAGTACTTCTCTGTGCCGTCGGCGTCCTGGGCGATGACGGCCGGTTGTTCGTTTCCGGCCGTACCCAGCCTGGCGAATTTCAAGGTCATGGCTTCCTCCGTGCGTTTGGGACTAACATCCGAGCTCTAGTGTGCTGTTTCACTACATAATACGGAAATGTGACCCATTGACAAGGTAGACATCCGATGTTTAGCTCTACCTAGATCAACCGGCTGCCAAGCAAGGAGCGCAATGAGCGTCATCATCGCAGTGGACACTTTCGATATCCGCTTTCCCACCTCACAGGACCTCGACGGCTCCGACGCCATGAACCCGGACCCCGACTATTCGGCCGCATACCTGATCATTCGCACCGATGCCGGTGACGGTCACGAAGGCCACGGCTTTGTGTTCACGATCGGGCGCGGAAATGAGGTAGAGACGGCAGCCCTCGACGCTCTTCGGGACCACATCCTGGGCCGCAATGTGGAGGATCTCCTGGGAGACATGGGGGCCACCTGGAAATTGATGGTCCACGATTCCCAACTCCGCTGGCTTGGTCCGGAGAAGGGCGTCATGCACATGGCGATCGGCGCGGTGGTAAACGCTCTCTGGGATCTGAAGGCCAAGCGGGCGGGCCTGCCGCTTTGGGAACTGCTGGCAGACATGAGTCCGGAGGAACTCGTGGCATTGGTGGACTTCCGATACCTCACCGACGCCCTCACGCCGGATGAAGCACTGGCGATCTTCCGGGCTGCGGAGCCGGGCAGGGAAGTACGCAAAGTGGCTCTTCGCGCTGAAGGCTACCCCGCTTACACCACGACGCCGGGCTGGCTGGGTTACAGCGACGAGAAGCTGACGCGCCTGGCCAAGGAAGCCGTGGCCGATGGGTTTGCGCAGATCAAGCTCAAGGTGGGCGCCTCCTTGGAGGACGATATCCGGCGCGTGGGAATTGCCCGTGCGGCGGTGGGGCCGGACATCAGGATCGCGGTGGATGCCAACCAGCGCTGGGATGTCCAGGAAGCCATCGATTGGATGGCCCATCTGGCGCCTTATGACATCGCCTGGATCGAGGAACCCACCAGCCCCGATGACATCCTGGGGCACGCGGCCATCGCCCGCGGGGTTGACCCTGTCCCTGTGGCTACCGGGGAGCACGTTCAGAACCGGGTGATGTTCAAGCAAATGCTCCAGGCTGGCTCTCTCCAGGTCCTGCAGATTGATGCAGCCCGGGTAGCAGGAGTCAACGAGAACATCGCCATCCTCCTGCTGGCAGCCAAGTTCGGTGTGCCTGTTTGCCCTCATGCCGGCGGCGTAGGGCTGTGCGAGGCCGTTCAGCACCTGTCCATGTTCGACTTCGTTGCCGTTTCAGGCACAAAGGAAGGCAGGATGATCGAGTTCGTGGACCATCTGCACCAGCACTTCATCACACCCGTGGACGTCCGAAGCGGCGTCTACTGGCCGCCGTCGGCTCCTGGTGCGGGCAACGAAATGGTGCGTGAAACACTGGCCGAATACGCCTTCCCCGACGGCCCCGTCTGGGCCCGATAACGTACCGCGACAGCACACGTGCACGCTCACAAGGAAGTGATCGCATGACCCAGCAAGCGCCACCGCTGCTCTCCCTCCATGGAGTCAGCAAGAGTTTCCCCGGAGTCCGGGCCCTGAACAACATGGGGCTGGAGCTTCGCCACGGTGAAGTCCTTGCGCTCGTGGGAGAGAACGGTGCCGGAAAATCCACGCTGATGAAGCTTCTTTCCGGCATCTACACACCGGACAGCGGCACCTTCGAGCTGAACGGAACGGCCTTTGTGCCGGACAGTCCCAAGCACGCGCAGGAACTGGGCATCAGCATCATCCACCAGGAATTCAACCTGATGCCGGACCTCACTGTGGCCCAGAACATTTTCATCGGCCGCGAACCCCGGCGCTTCGGAGTGCTGAACGAGCGGGCCCTTAATCACCAGACGCAGGACCTGCTGGACAGGATCGGGCTGCAGCTGAATCCCCGCCAGAAAGTGGGGCAGCTGACGGTCGCCAAGCAGCAGATGGTGGAGATCGCGAAAGCACTCAGCCACGATTCCAAAGTGATCATCATGGACGAGCCAACGGCAGCCCTGAATGACGCCGAGGTGGCCGCCCTGCACCAGATCATCCGTGGGTTTATCTCGCCGGGCACAGGCGTCATTTACATCTCGCACCGCATGGACGAACTCAAGCAGATCTCACAGCGCATCACCGTGATTCGCGACGGCGAGTACGTAGACACAGTCAGCACGGCTGAGACCACCATGAAGGAAGTCATTTCCTTGATGGTGGGGCGCCAGATTTCGGGAGAACAGCGTCCGACGGCGGTCCCCGCCGAGGTGCCTAACGACGTCGTGCTTTCGGTTGAGGGGTTATCGACGCGAGCCCTGCTGCGGGATGTCGGCTTCGACCTCCGACGCGGCGAAATCCTTGGCTTCGCCGGACTCATGGGAGCAGGTCGGACGGAAGTGGCGCGTGCCCTGGTGGGCGCCGATCGTGCCACGTTCAACCGGCTACAGGTACGCGGCGCTGACGCTGCCATCGCCAACCCTGCTGCTGCCGCGAAACTGGGCATCGGCTACCTGTCCGAAGACCGCAAGCATCTTGGCCTCATGCTCGAGCGGGACGTGAAGGAGAACATCATGCTCTCTTCGCTGGCCGCGAATGCCCCTGGCGGGTTCATCAAGGATTCGGCGTTGCGCCGGACCGCTGAGGAATACAGCAGGAAGCTTCGGATCAAAACGCCATCCATCCACCAGCTGGCGCGCAATCTCTCAGGCGGCAACCAGCAGAAGATCGTGATCGCCAAGTGGCTGGTCAAAGACTGCGACATTCTCATCTTTGATGAACCCACACGCGGAATCGACGTTGGTGCCAAGGAGGAAATTTACAGGCTCCTTAACGAACTGGCCGCTGGTGGGAAATCGATCATCATGATCTCCTCGGAGCTTCCCGAGATCCTGCGTATGTCCCACAGGATCGCCGTCATGGCCGAAGGCCGGATCACAGGCTTCCTCAGCAACGCTGAAGCCACCCAGGAACAAATCATGGAGCTGGCCACCCACCGCGCCATCGCCACACCAGGAGCAATGACAGTATGAGCCTTGTAGAGACCCCCGCGTCCCGCAACCAGGGTACAAAGCCCGGACCCGCCGAACAGAAGCCCGTACGTGACCTGGCTACCCGGTTCCGTTCATCCCTTCAACAGCTCCTGGCCTTCGGTTCACTCATTGTCCTGGTGATCTTTTTCGGCGCAATGAACTCACGGTTCCTGGTGCCGAGCAATCTTTCGGACATCCTGCTCTCCACAGTGGTGATCGGTTTATTGGCCTTGGGCGCGACGTTCGTGATCATTACCGGCGGCATTGATCTCTCCGTGGGCACCGGGATGAGCCTGTGCTCGGTCATGACAGGAGTGGTCCTGACTTATCTCGGTCTGCCACTGTGGGCCGGCGTGATTGGCGGCATCCTGATGGGAGCCGTCATCGGTGCGGTCAATGGATTCCTGATCTCCTTCCTGAAGATTCCACCGTTCATTGCCACCCTGGCCACCATGCTCGTGGCACAGGGCATGGCACTGGTAGTTTCCGGAACCAAGCCCATCTATTTCACCAGCACTGAAGGCTTCGCCAACCTCGCCCTCGGCAAGCCCATCCCGGGCCTGGTGGTTCCTAACGCGGTATTCATCTTCTTCGCAGTGGCCGTACTGGCAGGGCTTGTCATGAGCAAGACGCTCTTGGGCCGCTACACCTTTTCCATCGGCTCCAACGAGGAAGCCACGGCACTTTCCGGCATCAACGTCCGGAACTGGAAGTTGTGGATATACACGGCTGCAGGAGCCTTCACAGGCCTGGCCGGCGTCATCATCGCAGCCCGCCTGAACTCAGCCCAGCCCGGGCAGGGGATGGGCTACGAGCTCCAGGCGATTGCCGCCGTCGTGATCGGTGGGACATCCCTGGCCGGAGGCAAAGGCTCCATCGTCGGAACAGTGATCGGCGCCCTCATCATGTCCGTCCTGACCAACGGCCTCCGCATCATCTCCGTGCCGCAGGAATGGCAGAACGTGGCAATCGGCGTCGTGATCCTCGTAGCGGTCTATCTGGACATGCTGCGCAGGAAGGAGACCGCTAAATAGCCTCTGCGCTTCCGCCCCAACCACCCGCATCCTCTCCAGAACGCATCCTCAGAAAAAGGGAGTCTTCAATCGTGAGCAAGTCCATCCACAACCGCCGTTCCTTCCTTACCCTCACCGGCCTCGCCCTCGGTGCCGTAGCTATCGCCGGCTGCGAGGCACCGGCCGGATCTGCCGGCGCCAGCGGAGCAGCAGCAGCAGGCGCCAAGCCGTACATCGCTGTCGTGTCCAAAGGTTTCCAACACCAGTTCTGGCAGGCCGTTAAGCAAGGCGCGGACAAGGCTGCCAAGGAATTCAATGTCGATATCACCTTTGAAGGCCCGAACACCGAGAAGGACGTGGACCAGCAGATCCAGATGCTCACCACCGCCCTGGGCAAGTCGCCTGCAGCTATCGGCTTCGCAGCGCTGGACTCGCAGGCCGCCACGCCCCTCCTGGAGCAGGCCAAGAGCAAGAACATCCCCGTCATTGCGTTCGACTCTGGCGTCGACTCCACCATCCCGGCCACCACGGCCTCCACCGACAACAAGGCTGCAGCAGCTGAGGCTGCCAAGCACCTTGCTGAACTGATTGGCGGGTCAGGCGAGATCGCCATCATCGGCCACGACCAGACGTCCAAGTCCGGCACCGACCGCCGCGACGGCTTCAAGGAATACATCGAGAAGAACAACCCCGGTGTCAAGATCGTCGCCATCCAGTACGCCGGTGGCGACCAGCTGCTCTCGGCAGACGCTGCCAAGGCAATCATCACCGCCAATCCGAACCTCAAAGGCATGTACGGAACCAACGAAGGCTCGGCAATCGGCGTCGTCAAGGCCGTGGAAGAACTCGGCCTCAAGGGCAAGCTGACGATCGTCGGATTCGACTCCGGCAAGGCGCAAATCGACGCCATCAAGTCCGGACTCATGGCCGGCGCCGTCACCCAGAACCCGGTCGGCATCGGCTACGAAACCGTCAAGGCAGCCGTTGCCGCCATCAAGGGTGAGAAGTTGCCGAGCAAGATCGACACGGGCTTCTACTGGTACGACGCAAAGAACATCGACTCCGAGACCATTAAGCCCAACCTCTACGAATAGAATCACGCCTCCAAAAGCACCACCAACTCCCGGCACACGGAAGGTATCCCGTTGATCCAGCACGCACCTTGGTTTGAAGAGTCCCGCTTTGGCATGTTTGTCCATTGGGGCCTCTACGCCCTGCCGGCCCGGCATGAATGGGTGATGAACCGGGAGGAAACCACTGTGGAGGAGTACTCCAAATACTTCCGGCGCTTTGACCCCGATCTCTACGATCCAAACGAGTGGGCACGGGCCGCGCGCAGAGCCGGCATGAAGTACGTGGTCCTCACCACCAAGCATCACGACGGTTTTTGCCTGTGGGACTCAGCCCTGACGGACTACAAAGCCACCAACACGCCAGCCGGCCGTGACCTGATCGCACCCTACGTTCAAGCGCTGCGGGCTGAAGGGCTCAAAGTCGGTTTCTACCATTCGCTGATCGACTGGCACCACCCCGACTTCACCATCGATGGCGTGCACCCGCAACGCAACGCCACCGACGTCGAAAGCCTCAACGCCGGTCGCGATATGGCACGCTACCGCGAGTACCTCCATGGCCAGGTCCGTGAGCTCCTCAGCAACTACGGCACCATCGACTACCTGTTCTTCGATTTCTCCTACGACGAAGACGCACACGCCGGCTTCTGGGGCGCCAAAGGCGCCAAGGACTGGGACTCCGAAACCCTGCTCGCCATGGTGCGGGAACTCCAGCCCGACATCGTGGTCAATGACCGCCTGGGGATCCCCGGAGACTTTGTCACTCCTGAGCAATACCAGCCAGCAGGTCCCATGATGGTGGATGACGCACCGGTCAGCTGGGAGGCTTGCCAAACGTTGAACGGGAGCTGGGGTTACGACCGTGACAACCTCAACTACAAATCCGTGGACCTGCTGATCCGAATGCTGGTGGATGGAGTCTCCAAGGGCGGAAACCTTCTGCTCAACGTAGGCCCAACAGGCCGCGGCAGCATCGACCCCAGGGCGCTCGCCTCCCTCGAAGGGATCGGCGACTGGATGCAACTGCACTCCCGCTCGATTTACGGTGCAGGAACATCCCAGTTCACAGCACCACCGGATACCCGCTACACCCAGCGCGGGAACCGGCTGTACGTGCACCTCTTCGCCTGGCCCTTTGAATACGTCCATCTCCCGGACCTGGCTGGCAAGGTGGAGTACGCCCAACTCCTCAACGATGCGTCCGAAGTCTTCCTGCAAGAAGGGGACCCCGGACAGCAAGCCATCAACATCACCCCCGGCGGCCAGCCGGCCGGGACGCTGACCATCAAGCTCCCCGTCCAGCGGCCCGACGTCGCTGTGCCCGTGCTCGAACTGTTCCTGAAGCCGGGGGACTTCAATGACTGAAAGCATCGCACTCCACACCCGCCTCAAACCCGGAACCGAGGAGGAATACGCCCACGCCCACGCAAACATCCCACCCGAACTGGTCGAAGCCCTTAAAGGAGCCGGCGTGCGGAATTGGCGGATCTGGCGCAGCGGGCTGGACCTTTTCCACGTGGTGGACGTCGAGGACTACCAAGCCATGCGCCATGCGCTCGCAGATCATCCGGCGAACGTGCCCTGGCAGGCCCGGATGGCCGAACTTCTTGAGGTTCAGGACGATTACTCCGGGAACGATTCGGGTATCCAGAAAGTATGGGAGCTGCCATGAACCCGGAACCACTTAACCTCGGCAGGCTCGGATTCGGTGCGGCCGGCATCGGGAATTTGTACAAGGCCATCCCTGATGGGGAAGCCATGGCCACCGTCCTGGCCGCTTGGGACGCAGGCTTTCGCTATTTTGATACCGCACCGCACTATGGCCTGGGCTTGTCGGAGCAGAGACTGGGTGCTGTCCTCCGGGACAAACCTCGGGAAGAATTCGTCATCTCCACCAAAGTGGGCCGCCTGCTGGAAGCCAACCCCGGCGGCGGTTCGGCAAAGGACGGTTCAGTAAAGGACGACGAAGGCTTCGACGTCCCCGCCACCACCAGGCGGGTGTGGGATTTCACCGAAGCCGGCATCCGCCGTAGCGTCGAGGATTCCCTGGAACGTCTGGGCTTGGACCATGTGGATATCGCGTACCTCCACGATCCCGATGTTCACGATCTCCAGGCCGGGATCTCCCAGGCCCTTCCAGCGCTGGAGAAACTGCGCGAAGAAGGGGTGGTCAAAGCCATCGGCGTCGGCACCAACTCCGCGGAGGCAGCCTTGGAGTGTGTCGAGGCCGCGGACCTGGACCTCGTCATGCTCGCAGGCCGCTACACACTGCTTGAGCAGCCCAGCGTCCCGCTACTTGACCGGTGTGTGGAGCGCCGCACCGGCGTCGTAAATGTTGGTGTGTATAACTCCGGGCTGCTGGCCCGTCCCGAAGTCCCCGACGACGCCCATTACAACTACGACCGTGCCCCGCGTGAAGTAGTCGAGCGTGCGCGGGCGCTTGCCGCGGTCTGCCGGGATTTCGGCGTTGAACTTCCGACGGCGGCAATCCAGTTCCCGTTGCGGCATCCGGCCGTGGTGAACGTGACAGTCGGAGCCAGCAAAGCTGAACAAGTCACCTCGAACGCCAGCCGTATGCAGGAATCAGTGCCGGAAGAATTGTGGGATGCATTGGAGGCTCTGGGGGCGTGATTGACGCGCATCTGCACCTGTGGAACCTCGAGGCCTCCATGAACGGGGGTGTCCGACCCTACTCGTGGCTGGGCCCGCAGCACGGCGCGCTGTTCCGCAGCTTCGGGGAGGATGAGGCCGGAGAGGTCTTGGCCGCAGCCGGGATCAGGGGAGCGGTACTGGTCCAGGCGGACGATACGGTTGCCGACACCCAGAACATGCTTGCGGTGGCCGCGCGCAATCCTTGGGTACTCGGCGTCGTGGGGTGGGTCCAACTGGATTCGCCAACACAGGCTGCGGAACAGTTGGACGCGTTCACCGCGCATTCCGTGTTCAGGGGAGTCCGGCATTTGGTGCACGATGATCCCCGCGATGACTTCCTTGACCTGCCCTCGGTGCGGAAATCCCTGGCCATGGTTGCTGCACGCGGCCTCACCTTCGACGTTCCGGATGCCTTTCCACGTCACTTGGGAGCCACTGTCCGGCTTGCCCGAGAACTTCCTGCGCTGACCGTGGTCCTGGATCATCTCGGGAAGCCACCCCTTGAGGACGCGACTGCGATGGACGTTTGGCGCTCTGATTTTCGAGAACTCGGGCGGCTGCCCAACACGGTGGCCAAAGTGTCAGGCCTGCACCTGCCCGGCGTCGAGTACTCGGCTGATGCGTTGCGGCCGCTGTTCGAGGAAGCGCTGGAAGCCTTCGGCCCCTATCGCTTGATGATCGGCAGCGACTGGCCAGTCAGCACACTGGGTGCGCCCTATGGCAGGACGCTGGATGTGTTGTTGGAACTCGTGTCTTCACTCAGCGTCCCGGAACAGGATGCCGTGCTTGAGGCGACAGCCATTCGTACCTACGGGCTGCCGGTTACGCCGCTTCCACAGGATTAGGGCTTCCCAGGGCTTAGAGCGCCTGCCGCAGCCAGTTCTCCACGCCGCTGATGTGGACCGTCACGAGGGCCCGGACCAGCTCGGCATCGCCGCGTTCCAAGGCGTCGGCGATCGCACGGTGCTCGGCAAGGGTGTGCGCCACGGCCTTTTCCTGTGTCAGGCCACGCCAGATCCGCGCACGAACGGTGCTGCTGGACAGGGCTTCCAACAGGCTGCCAAGGTAATCGTTCCCTGCGGCTTCGGTGATGATGCTGTGGAACTCGAGATCGTGGGCTACCAGTTCTTCGACATCGGTGTTCTCATCGATGCCATCCATGGTGGCGCGCAGCGCCGTGAGCTCGGCGGGACCGATCTTGCCGGCAGCGAGGTGGGCTGTGGCGGGTTCCAGGATTCGTCGGACCTCAAAGAGTTCCAGGATGGAGCGGTCCTGATGCAGGTCAACCACAAAAGCCACGGCTTCGTTGAGCAGCTTGGCGTCGAGGCTGGTGACGTAGGTTCCGTCGCCGCGGCGGACGTCGAGCACGCGGATCAGCTCCAGCGCCTTCACCGCTTCACGCAGTGAACTGCGCGAAAGGCCGAGCCGCTCGCTCAGTTCCTTCTCCGGTGGAAGCCGATCCCCGGCTTTGAGTTCCCCGCGGATCAGCATGTCCTTGATCTTGCCAATCGCCTCATCTGTGACAGCCATGGGTCCATAGTAGTCGCGAATCATCGGATGTTTGGCTTAGGCGCGTTCTCCCCCATCTAGCCGTGGTTGTTCCCAGCCCTGGGAACAACCACGGCTACTTGGGCCCGTTAACCAACGACGGCGGCACTCAGGTTCCGATGTTACGGAACCCGGGTGCCGCCGTCGGGCGCTGCTTGGGGCTTGTTAGGAGTCGCCGCCGCGCATGGGGCGGTTAGCAACCACCGGGGCGCTGCCGGTGTAGCCGTCGCGGGTCGCAGCAAGCTCGTGGATCTGCTTGCGGCACAGGTACCAGCCGACCACCATCAGTGCGCAGGCGATACCCGTGACCAGCATGGTGAGCGGGGAGTCGATGAAGACCATCACCAGCACGCCCACCAGGAACAGGAGCGAGAGGTAACCGGTATACGGCGCACCAAACATCCGGAAGGACGGGCGCTTGAGCCAGCCCTTGTCTGCCCAGCGCTTGAGCTGCATCTGGCACAGGACAATGGTGGCCCACGTGACGATGATGCCGACGGAAGCAACGTTCAGGACGATCTCGAACGCCTGTGACGGGACGAGGTAGTTCAGCGGAACGCCGAGGAGCGAGACGCCTGCCGTGATGGCAATGCCACCGTAGGGGACACCGGCCTTATTCATGCGCTGGGCAAACTTCGGGGCGGAGCCGGCAACGGACATCGAGCGCAAGATACGGCCGGTGGAGTACAGGCCGGCGTTCAGCGAGGACAGCGCGGCGGTCAGAACCACGAGGTTCATGATGACGTCCACGCCCTGGATGCCGATGGAACCGAAGAACGTCACGAACGGGCTGACGCCCTTCTCGTAGGAGGTGTACGGGAGCAGCAGAGCCAGCAGGATGACCGAGCCAACGTAGAAAACTGCGATACGGAAGACCACGGAGTTGATGGCCTTGGGCATGATCTTCTCAGGGTTCGGGGTTTCACCGGCGGCGGTGCCGATGAGCTCGATCGATGCGTAGGCGAACAGCACACCCTGCATGAGGATGATCATGGGAAGGATGCCATTGGGGAAGATGCCGCCGTTGTCCGAAAGGAGGCTGAAGCCAACTTCCTGGCCCTCGACGGGTGTGCCGAAGATGACGAAGTAGGTGCCCAACACCAGGAACGCCACCAGTGCGGCCACCTTGATGATGGCAAACCAGAATTCAAGCTCGCCGAAGACCTTGACCGATACGAGGTTCAGGCCCAGGACCACGACAAGTGCGATCAGTGCCCATGCCCACTGTGGAACGACGCCGATCCACGGGACGTATTTGCCGAAGAAGTTCATGTACAGCGCCGCTGCTGTGATGTCCACGATGGTGGTGGTGGCCCAGTTGATCCAGTAGAACCAGCCGGAAACGAACGCGGCCTTCTCACCGAAGAACTCACGGGCGTAAGAAACGAAGGATCCCGACGATGGGCGGTGGAGAACGAGTTCACCGAGCGCGCGGAGGATCAGGAACGCGAAGAAACCACATACGGCATAGGCGATGACGAGCGAAGGGCCGGCAGCGTTGAGGCGGCCACCTGCGCCGAGGAACAGACCGGTGCCGATTGCACCGCCGATCGCGATCATTTGGATCTGGCGGGGCTTCAAATCCTTGTGGTAGCCCTTGTCCTCCGTGTGGAGGGCTTTCTCGCTGGCATGCGCTTGGGCCGGGACCGTGTGGTCCGTAATGGGTGGGTTGGTCATTGGAATCCTTAGGGGTGTCCTGTTGGGGGTGTCCTGGACGCGTCCGGTCGGGGGCCGGAGCGCAGGACAGGGCCTCGGGGGTGTGCCTTATCGGGCGGGACGGCTCTTTTGAGCCGCTGGGCTTACTGGCCGGTTTCGGCTTACTTGCTCAGGTTTGCCAGACGTTCCGGGCTGAGCAGTTCCTCAAGCTGGGCAGCGGTCAGCAGACCGTGCTCCAGGACGAGTTCTGCAACACCCTTGCCGGTGGCCAGCGCTTCTTGGGCGATGGCCGTGGCGGAGGCATAACCGATGTGGGGGTTCAATGCCGTGACGAGACCGATCGACTGCTCCACGGTAAGCCGTAGCCGTTCGGTGTTTGCGGTGATGCCCCGGACGCAGCGTGCCGTAAGGGTGCGGCACGCTGCTTCCAGGTGGGAGATGCTCTTGTGCAGGCTGTGCACAATGATCGGTTCGAAGGCGTTCAGCTGAAGCTGGCCCGCCTCCGCGGCCATGGTGACTGTGACATCGTTGCCGATGACTTCGTACGCCACCTGGCTGACCACTTCCGGGATCACCGGATTGATCTTGCCGGGCATGATCGACGAGCCGGACTGTACGGCCGGCAGGTTGATCTCGCCCAAACCCGCACGCGGTCCAGAGGACAGCAGGCGGAGGTCGTTACAAATCTTGGAGAGCTTCACTGCCACGCGCTTAAGGACGCCGGACAGGTGAACAAAGGCGCCAACATCCTGGGTGGCCTCAATGAGGTCCGCCGAGGTAAGGAGCGGAAGGCCAGTGATTTCGGCCAGATGACGGCATGCAGCCTCTGCGTAACCGATTGGCGCGTTCAGGCCCGTGCCAATTGCAGTGGCGCCAAGGTTGATTTCGTGGATCAGCATGTGGGATTCGTCCAGGCGCGCCCGGTCCTCGGCAATGGTCACGGCGTATCCGCCGAATTCCTGGCCCAGGGTCATGGGAACGGCGTCCTGAAGCTGGGTGCGGCCCATCTTCACTACCGTGCGGAATTCGCGGCCCTTCTCGGCAAACGCCAACTCGAGCTCTTCCAAGGCGAGGAGGAGTTCCTTCACCGAGAAGATCGTGGCCAGGTTTACCGCCGTCGGGTAGACGTCGTTGGTGGACTGGCTCAGGTTTACATGGTCGTTCGGGTGCAGCTTGGAGTAATCGCCCTTGGGGTGGCCCAGGATCTCCAGCGCGCGATTGGCGATGACCTCGTTGGCGTTCATGTTGGAGCTGGTTCCCGCGCCGCCCTGGATCACGTCCACCATGAACTGCTCCTGGAGCATGCCGTCCATGACGTCCTGGCAGGCCTGCTCGATGGCTCCGGCACGTTCAGCATCCAGGAGGCCGAGCTCGTGGTTGGTGCGTGCTGCCGCCATTTTTACCGCGGCGAGGCCGCGGACCAAGTGACGGTTGGTGGACAGGGGCTGTCCGGTGATGGGGAAGTTCTCGATAGCCCGCAAGGTGTGGACGCCCCAGTAGGCGTTCCCGGGAATGTCGCGGTCCCCCAGGAGGTCGTGTTCGGAACGGATGGGGATCGCCTGATCGACGGTGGTCATAGCTGTCCTTGGTTTAGTTCTTGCTGAAAAATTGCGCTGCGCGGAGCTCGCCGACCGGATGGCCGCCGCCCAGCACTGGTGGGCTTTGAAGCGTGTCCAGGCTGCCGCCGTCGACGCCCAACTGGCGGAGAACCTCAACGGTGACGGGCATGCGTGCGCGGTCACCGCCGTCGGAAATCTTCACGGCCACGCCACGACCGTCCGGCAAGCCCACCAGCTGGAGGCCTTCAAAGCCGTCCTTGGCCAGCAGCCCCGGGACGGCGCGCATCAGCGCGGTGACGTCGCGGCCTTCGCCCGCGACCATCTCGGGGAAGCGGCGCATGGCGTGGGCAACCTTGCCCTCGTCGGTGCTTTGGTCAGCGGCGGCGATGCGGCCGTAAGCGCGGGCCATGCCGTGAAGTGTGTGCGCAAAAAGCGGAGTGCCGCAGCCATCCGTGCTCACTGCGGCTGCATCCTCGCCAGTGAGTTCGGTGATGGTGTCACGAACCAGGACCTGAAGCGGGTGTTCCGGGTTCAAGTAGCCCTCAACAGGCCAACCGTTAATGACGCACACCGCGGTCATGGACGCGTGCTTGCCGGAGCAGTTCTGCGCAAGTTGGGTGGGGCCGTTGCCGGCGCGGAGCCATTCTTCGCGCTCAACGACGCCGTATGGCAGGTCGGTGCTGTTGCCCAGCGCCGCTTCGGTCAGGCCGTGAAGCGCCAGGATTTCGGCGGCGCCGTCGCGATGCGCTTTGCTGCCCGAGTGGCTGGCCGCCGTCAGGGCGAGGAGGTTCTGGGGGATGTCCAAGCCTGCACGGAGGAGGGCTACGGCCTGCAGCGGCTTAAGGGAGGAACGCGGATACATCGGCGCGTCCGGCTCGCCGGCTTCGATGGCACTGCTGCCATCGGCGTTCAGGGCGATCAGCGATCCATAGTGGATGCTCTCCACCAAGCCGTCGCGGGTCTGTTCGACGAGCGGGACGTGGTTGGGTGTTCTCTGTGCTGTTTGGGCCGCTGCTGCCGCGGTCACTTGGGGCATGGTGTCCTTTGAGTGGTTCATTTGCTGAGGATCGTGTCCAGTGCGACGCTGACGGCCTGAAGGTGATCGGCCATCGCTTTGCTCGCTGCTTCGGCGTCGCCTGCTTCGATTGCGTTCAGCACGGCAACATGTTCCTCGTCCGAGCGGTGTTGCCGGTCGGCGACGAGGTTGAGGGTTTCAGACTGGTGGGCCAAGGCCTCGCGGATATCGGAGACGACGCTGGCGAACACCCGGTTGCCACTGGCCCGGGCGACGGCGGAATGGAAGCTGGCGTCCAGGTTTACCCAAGATTCGGGGTCGTTCTCATGGAGCATTTCCTGGACGATGTCCTTCAGATGCTCAAGTTCTTCTTCGGTGCGGCGCTGGGCTGCCAGGCCGGCTGCGGGAATCTCAATGTGCGGACGTGCCTCGTTCAGATCACGTGCACTGTACTGGCCCAAGGTAAGGTCATTGGCGACCTTGTTGGCCACAATGAACGTGCCCTTGCCGGTCTTGGTCACGGTCAAACCCAGTGTGTTGCACGAGCGCAGGGCTTCGCGGATGACCGAGCGGCTTACGCCGTACTGGGCTGCCAGCGTTGCTTCAGAGCTCAGCTTGGTGCCGATATCGAACTGTCCGCCCTCGATAGCCCTTCTGAGCGCCGCGAAGACAGCCTCAGCCGCGGAAATGCGCGAGATCGGGGTGGGCCCAGCGGGCTTGCCCGGTGCGGGCTGTCCGGCTGTCCGGCTGTCTGACAGGTTCACGTTATCGAATATGGCACGGGTCACAAGGCTGTGTCAACGCTGAAAGGCTTGCTTCAGGGTTTGGTGGTGGGCGGGGCTTAGCTCACCGTTACGATTTCGGAACTGCTGTCGCCGTACGGCAACTTTCGAAAATGTCGCCGTACGGCGACTTGGAAGGCAAGCGCGCAGGCACCGCAAACGAGCGGTTGACACAATGGACCATGCTCTTTACCAAAAAGTCCCTCACCGTTGAAGGTTTCACAGGCTTCCGAGCCCTGGACGAACTCGACGTCATGCGCGTCCCTCAGGGTCCCGGGGTTTTTGCCCTGCTTTGCCCCGCTGGTTTCGAGCCCGTCTTCCTCAACCAGAGCACCGCGGGCACCTTCAAGAAAAAGGACCCGTCCCTCAAGCGGGAAGCTCTGGAGGCGGAGTGGGTTTCCGACGCTTCCCTGTTGTACCTGGGCAAAGCCAGCGCCGGAAGCCAGGGGAATCGGGGGCTTCGGAAGCAGATCCAGGAGTTCATGGATTACGGTCGCGGGCGGCCCACTGTCGTCTGGGACGCCCGGCTCATCTGGCAGCTCCGGGACGCTCTGGACCTGATCATCGCGTGGAAGGAACTCCCTCCTTCCGAGGTGAATGCAGCCGAGGCTGACTACCATGCTGATTTCGTTGCCACCTATGGCCGCTTGCCGTTTGCGAATCTGGTTCAGGCCCGCTCCAAGAAATAGGGCGTTAGGCACGACGGCGGCACTGGGCTTCTGTTGGGGGCCTGCCATGGGAGCCGCGAGCGGCGCATAATGTCATGCATGACGGCCAGTAACCCCGCTGGAGGCAAACCGCATGGATCCCGCATTACCGTCGAGGTGCCTGTCCTCCGCATAGGCGCCGGGCAAACCGACTACGAGGGACTCAACCGCTACGTCGACTTCCTCCGGAAGCCGCAAGGACTCCACATGACGCTGCTGCACGTGGGTATCCTCGATGATTTGGTCCAGGACATTGAAGCCTGGACCAAAGGAATGTCCCGGGCAGAGAATGTACTTCCCGAGCTTGTGGGTTGGTTGACAGAGTTGCCTGTATTGCAGGGGTTCCTGGGAAAGTCGGACAAACTGATCCCTCTGGGCGGTGGCCGCCTTATGGGACTGGAAGTGGACGTTCCTCAAGAGGTTCACGACTATCAGGCCCTTCTGGTTCAGGGGCTCCATGTGCTCTTGGATGATCTGGGCCTGGACAACATTGACGACTTCATCCTGAGCTCACCTACCCTTGGCTACAGGTCACCCCGCTGGTTGCCCCATATCGCCGTCGGCAAGGCCCGGACCCGCCATGAGCCGCCCATGGAGATTGCTCCAGTGCCCGTTGAATTCGGGGATTCGCAGATCCGGCACAGGGACTCGCTTCCTCTCCCGGGGTGAACGTGTTTGTCCTGGCACGGTAAATTGGACGGGACTCCCGTTTCCCAGCCAAGGACTTCCATGCAGCCCCGCACCCTGTTTCGTACCGTTGCTTTTGCCGAAGCTGTGACGTGGACGCTGCTGCTGATTGGGCTGTTCCTTAAGTACGTCACCCACACCACGGAGGTAGGCGTCAGCATAGCCGGAGGCATTCATGGCTTTGTCTTCCTTTGCTATGCAGCAACAGCCGCTTTCACTTGGATCAACCAGAAATGGCCGGCCCGAACGGGTCTGCTTGCCACCGTCTCTGCCGTGATCCCGTACGTCACTATTCCCGTGGAAAAGTCGCTCGACCGTCGGGGTCTCCTTGCCGGCGGTTGGCGCTTTGCCCCTGGGGGAGAGGAACCTCAAGGCGGGCTGGAGAAAGGGCAGGCTTGGATCCTGGGAAACCCGATCCTGGCCATTGCGATTGTCTTGGTGGGCGTGGCTGGCGTGTTCAGCTTCCTCCTGTTCATGGGCCCGCCGGATACCTGGTTCTCCTGATCCAGCTTCGCTCTGTGGCTTCCTGACCTTCTTTGCACCCGCTCTTCGGCGACCAAGCTTTACAAGCAAGGGAAGCATATTGGACATGCTTCCCATCGCTGCTCTTGAAAGCGTTTAGGATTCTCGGCCGTGGAAGCACATTGGTCCGCCGATCGGAATCCAGTCCTGCCGCCCAGGGTTCGTGATGGATTTGAGCGCTCGCTTCCAAACGATCGCCCTTCCTTCCTCCCCACCAGAGACCGTTGCTGGACAGGACAGTGAAAGGCAGCCCTTTCGAAGCAGGAACTTAATTCCAGATCAGTGCAACATTAAATGTTTCAGCGCGAACCAGCGGCAAAACCCCCGCAGTACAGGGCTAGGATTGGGTACGGAATTAATTGTTACAAACCGTTATCGAAAGTTCTGAGTCGTGAAGCCGATCGAGTTTCCAGAGTTTCCGTTCAACTCTCCCCTGGCTAAGTCCATCATTCAGCTTGAGCGAGTACGAGCCGATCTGGGCGAAGGAACCACACCGCCGGAGCTTTACTCTCAGCTCCGGAAGTTGTTCCAGTTACTCTCGAGCATCATGAGTGCCCGGATCGAAGGGAACAGGACTTCAATTGTTGATGCCGTCTCAGGGGTCCAACGGGCTGGTCGCGAAAACATCAAGCAAGTCGATGATGTTCAGGAGATCGTGCAGCTGCAGGAGGCAACCACTTTCGTCGATTCAGTCGTGGAGCGCGGGACCAATCTGACCCATGGCTTTGTGAGGGAACTGCACAGAATCTCAGTCGAAGGATTGGAGCGCGAGGGAGACAGGACGCCGGGAATGTACCGTGTGTCGGATGTGAACATTAGTGGCTCGGCTCATCGTCCTCCTTCCCCGGGAGATGTCCACAGTGACATGACCGCCCTTCTCGACTTCATTAACGCCGACGTGGACCAGAACTATGAGTTGTTGAAGATTGCTTTGGCCCATCATCGCTTCGTTTGGATACATCCCTTCGGAAACGGAAATGGTCGTGTAGGCAGGCTTTTGACCTATGCCGCGATGCGTAGGCAAGGCTTTTCGGAAAGCGCGGGTTACCGGACCCTGAACCCGACAGCCGTGTTCGGAGAGAACCGGGAACTCTACTACGAGCGGCTGGAGGACGCTGATTCCCTTCTGCCCGATTCATTGATTCGATGGGCTACATACGTTCTCGAGGGCCTGCTGAACGACCTCACCAGACTGTCAAAGCTGGGGAACAAAGAGTATGTAACGAACTCTCTATTGATTCCGGCCATCCAGCGCGGGCTGGAAGTGGCGCGTTTTACTAAGGCGGAAACAGATGCTCTCATCATCATTGCCCAGAAGACTGAGGTGAAGGCGGCGGACCTCCAACCCGCGTTCCCTGGTTCTGCGGCATCCCGGAGCCAAGGAATCCGGAGACTCTTGGAGCGAGGAGTCATCGAACCGATTGGTGACGGAAGGCGAAGCTACCGGCTTCGCCTAGCGCCCAGTGAATTGACACCGCTCTTGGTGAGGGAACTGGACAGAAGGGACTTCCTACCTGCCATTCTGCAGGAGTCACTCTAAAGTCCTGGAGCGTCGGGGCAGCCCCAGGACTTGGGGTTTTCCTGGCAGGTGTCGGCGACGAGTGCTTTTTCTGTTTTCCAGACCTGGATGGTTTTGGGTGGTGTGGTGAGGTCCAGGGTTCCGTTGATGGGCAGTGGTGGGCCGTTGTTCACGGAGTACGTGCCGATGAAGCTGGCGGTGATGGTGGCGGGGTAGTTGCCTGTTGCTGTGTAGATGTGGCTGGTGCGGGTGTCGTTGAGGAGCCAGCTGGCTTCGGGGATGGCGTAGCCGGCTACCGGGGTGGGGCCGAGGGTGGTGGCGTCGCCGAAGTTGTAGGTGAAGCTTGCCGGGGTTGCTGTCAGGTGGACTGCTTGGCCGAGGATGGTGACGTCGAAGGCTTGTTCGGTGGCGGTGGTGTAGAAGTTCGTTGGCCCGCCCTTGAGGGTGTGGGGGAAGGGTTGGGCTTCGAGGGTGCCTGGGTTGACTGGGAGTTGGCGGTAGTCGTTCAGGATCCGGGTGGCGATGTTGGCAAGGACGTTCTCGGGCTTGACGTCGTACAGACACGTCGGACCGGTGATCGCCCGATACTCCGTCCAGTCAGGATTTGTGATCGCCTTTGGTGCTTTTTTCCATACAACGGGAGTTCCTTCTGCGCCACCCTCCGTTGTGGCTGGGCATTCGAGTCCTTGGCATCCCAAGCCTCCACCGCCAGCGCGACAAAGGGTATCCGGCTTGTACTGGTAGGGGTCCTCGGCCGTGGGGGTCGCAGTTCCGCCAAGGCTGGGTGTCGATGTCCCTGTGGTTGGGTCGAACTCCCAGCGTGACCCAACGTCTAGAGTTCCGGCTGATTTGTTAGCGGTAGCCCAGTCGTCTTCATTCTGGGCGGCACTGCCGGGCAGTGAAGTGACTGACATGGCCGCGACTAGGGCAAGGACCAGAGCGAACCGCCGTATGTAATCAGCGAATGACACCTGTATCAACAACCTTCCAGGTCGTTTGGAAGGTGGCAACGACAACAAAGGCATCATTCGTTTCTGCGTCTGCAGGGCGTCCCTCGGTGCCGTCCGCGTTGTAGTAGTTGATGGCGTCCTGAATAACCTGGACTCTGGCCTGATGGTTGTTCCCTGCGGCGTCCCAAACAATCTCAATTCTCGGGATATGCACCGTTCCGCCCACAAGCCAGCGGCCATTCTTGTAGCTATCCGTTGAAGCTTTTTGGAAGTAAGTGCATGCTTGGCATTCTGGAGTGCTCAGTGTACGGAGGTTTGAGATGTCGCCTGTCTCGTCCGCATAGTTACCGATTGCATACCAGTACCGGATAAACGCCTCCAGCCCTGCCTCCGAGTTCTCCTTCGCCAGCTCCGGCATCACAGGAACCGGCACATTCTGTGCTTTGCCCTTCGCATCGGCTGGCTTGTACACAGTGGCAGGAGCGGCACTCCCGGAAGGGCCGGTGCCCGAAGGACCTGGCGACGAAGCGCCCGAGGTAGGCGCCGTCGTCGAGCTTGATTCGGAAGGAGAGCCGCCGGGCGGCCCGCCCTGACAACCAGTGAGAAGCAACGCGGCTGTGAGTCCGAAGACCGCTCCTCGAATGCGGGCATGTGAAGAATAGGCAAAAAGGCGTGACATGACAGGCTCCCCCAGCAACTGTTTGGCGATGTGTCGGCCAGTCTAGGCGGGGGAAAGGGAGGGTTTCACGTCGAAGGGGACCGCTTGTGGATAACTATTGTTCGTGGAGCTGTTGCCCGGAGTTTACGAGACGCCGCGCCGAGGGCTCTCTGCTGCGAGCTGCCTGACCCAGTCGGGAGTTTCTTTTCCGAGGCGTCGGTCTGTGACCAGTCGTAGCTGGGCGGCCGCGATTTGCACGCCGCGGTCACGCGCCGCGGCGCCGCGGTCGATTCTGTCGGTTGCCCCGGTCCCTGCGCCGTGGTGTGCTGGTGCTCTCATTGGCTCCGTCATCGCCAACCCCTTATCTGGTGTCGCTTGCCGTCGGTTCATTGTTGCCCGTTTTCGGGTTGGGGTCCAGCTCAACATCGAGGTCCGGGTGGGGGTAACTGGGCGGGACTTCGGGTGGCGATAGGCCATCCATCTTTGTCGATTCTGCCGCTTCTTCCAGTGGATAACTCCAAGCCACAGTTATAAATTCAACTTCTTCACGGCTTGGTGTTGATTCGGCCAATACAGTCATTACCTGAAGGCCCACCTGTACGCGGCGGGGTTCTTGGGAAAGGATGCTGTCGAAAGCCCACTCAGCCCGTCGCCACCATTCGGCCCTGTTATCGGACCCGGTCTTTTGTCGCAGGGACCTCCACCAAGCTAAATGGCCGCTAGCCAGCAATACAGCCATCGGGGGCTGTATGTGGACAATTAACCCCGCAATTTCTCCATGTCCCGACGGTCCTTTTTGGTTGGTCGGCCGGCACCGCGGTCGCGCTGGGGAAGGCCAAGCTTCGGGGCAACGGGCCGAGGGGGAGTGTGGTCGGTGAAGCAATGCGAGGCAGCCTCGGCGCCTACGCGTTTCGCGATCAGCCGCCGTACTTCGAGGATCCGTTCCCAGCCGGATTCTCGCACGCGGATGGTGTCTCCAATGATCACGGTTTGCGAGGCCTTCACCGGATTGCCATTGATCCGGATGTGGCCGGCGCGGCAGGCAGCGGTGGCCGCGGATCGGGTCTTGTAAGCGCGGATCGCCCACAACCAGGCATCGACGCGGACGTTTGCCGGGGATGATGACGGGATACTCATGATTGGGAAGAGTCTAACCGGGCCTGGCAAGACCCGCGAGAACGCCGGAAACGTGCGAGTACAAGGGGAAGCCACCGAGCACGCCGGAGCTGCACGGCGATCACGCAGCTCTCCCGCGATCTCGGCGGGGTGGGGCGGGGGGGCCACGAGCCGAGAACCGCCTACCGAACCGTCACCTCAACCCGCTGGGCCATGTTGTTCCCGATGCCCTGGTAGTTCCACACCTGGTCACTCGGCTGCAGCGCACCCGAGGAGTCCATCGCACGGCACCGCAACTCGTGCTCGCCCGGGCTCGCGACCCACACCATAGTCCAGGATCGCCAAGCAAAGTCACCTACAGCAGGTTCCAGATGGGCCGGCATCCATTCGCCGTCGATCCCCACCTCCACCCGTTCCACTTCGCCGTGACCGGACCACGCCCTGCCGTGCAGCATCACAGGACCGGAATCCACTACCCGGCGTCGGGTAAAGAAATCAGGAATCCCGGGCGGCACCATCAGGGAGCGGACGCGAATGTGCGACACGGGCAAACCTGGCCCATCGGGTCCCTGAAGGTAGTGATACGCCACGGCCTGTTGGAATCCCATGAAACGTGAAGTCACTGCCTCGATGGAGGTCAACCACTTCACGCTTGCCATGCCATACCAGCCGGGCACCAACAGCCGCAGCGGGAAACCGTGCTGGATCGGTAGCGGGTTGCCGTTCATGGCGTAGACCAACATGACTTCGGGATGCATCGCTTCGGCAATCGAAAGACTACGGGCGTATGGTTCCTCCACTCCACCCTGGATACCGCTGTCGGCGCCGGTAAAGACAAGTTCGACGGCGTCACTCGCCAACCCTGCCTCCTCCAGCACTGGTGCCAAAGGAGTTCCAGTCCATTCCGCAGTGCCTACAGCTCCCAACACCCAGGGCTGGCTGAGGGGGCGAGGCTGCAGGAGCGAGCGTCCATTTCCGGCGCACTCCATGGTGACGGGCATCGTGACAGAGGGCCGCGACTTGATGCCCTCGAGGCTCAGTTCCAAGCTGTGATTAACCGCCCCACCGAGCCGCAGGCGCCATGCCTCAGCGGAAACGTGCGGGATGTCGAAGTGAATCAGCAGGTAGTGCAGCCCCGCTGGCGTGATGTCGTCGTGGAGGGCTTCGAGCGGCATTGAATGGTTGCGGCCAGAGAGCTGCAACTCTTCGTGGGTCAGGGGGCCTTCGGTCGGCTGTCCCGTGATGACGGCTTTCGCCGCGTCTTGCTTGACATGGTGTTTGGACATGGGAGGCGGCGTTCTACTGGACCTGACGCTGCGGGCGTGCCGCAGCACTTAGGACAAGGATCACGCGGGGACCCAATGCCGTCAATAGGCGATTGCGAGGCCCGGCATGCGTTGTCTGCGAGCGAAGAAGCCCGCAGAGCGGTCCCCACAACGGGTGGCGAGCTACCGGCGTCGAAGCTCCGGGTACTCCAGATGGGGAGCAACCGTGCCGGCGTCCCGCTCAAGGAAGTTGACGGCGGGGGCCACGATGTCATCGATTTCATCCAAAACCGCGTCGTTGAGCACCACATCGGCGGCCTTCAAGTAGTCGGTGAGATGGTCCTCGGTCCGCGGTCCAATGATCACGCTCGTGACGGCGGGATGGTTCAGGGCAAAAGCAACAGCAAGCTGGATGAGGGTCAGTCCGTACCTGGCGGCCAGTTGTGCGAGTGCGTCTGCCGCGTGCAGCTTGCCTTGGTTGAAGGGCGCGTTCACATCGAACCGGCCGGGCACAGCGGCCGAACGCGAGCTTTCGGGCTGGCCCGCGCCAACGCGGTATCCGCCAGCCAGCCACCCGCCGTCGAGCGGTCCATAACTCAAAACCCCGACGCCGTACTGCTGGGTGATGGGGAAAACGTCGCGTTCGTTGGCGCGAACCAAAAGCGAATAGGGAACCTGGTCCACCACCGGCGGAGTCAGGTGGTTGGTGTTCGCGATCCACTGTGCCTCGACGAGCTGCGCGGGGCTGAACACCGAGGTGCCGTAGTAGAGGATCTTGCCCTGCCGGATGAGATCGTTCAGGGTGGTGATGGTCTCAAGGAGATCGGTGTTGTAGTCGGGACGGTGCGCTTGGTAGAGGTCGATCCTGTCCGTGTTGAGCCGCGTCAAGCTGTCCTCCACAGCCCGGACAATCCACCGACGCGAATTTCCGGCATGCGCTGGGTTGGACCCCATCTGGCCATGGAATTTGGTGGCGAGGAATACGTCGTCGCGCCTTCCTTGGATTGCCTGGCCCACCACGACTTCCGCCTCGCCCTGCGAGTAAATATCGGCGGTGTCGATGCTGGTGATGCCGCCGTCGAGCGCAGCCTGGATGATGCGGATGCTCTCCGCAGGTCCCGTGGGAGCGGTGCCGGTGCCGAAGTTCAAGGTACCCAGGGTGAGAGGGCTGATCAGGGCGCCAGTGCGTCCAAGCGTTCGTAGCTCGTTGAGGCTCATGTCGGCTTCCTGTGGTGGGTCAAGGGGATGTCCAATCGAGGCTACACACGGCCGTAGGACGCCCAAATGCAAACGGTAGAACTTCTTCGTTTTTCGTCTTGCGGGGTAATGGAAGGGGCATTAGTTCGCGACATTTCTTGACATGCGGCAACACAAATGTCTTTCGAATCAACAAATATTGCGGTTGCCGGAAGCGGGTGAATTATGGGAAAGGAACTCAAGCAACGCACGATAGGGGACAGCAAAAATGACACAGACGACCGTGGAAGAAACGGCAGCCATCAAGGCTGCATTTGCGCAGTTCCCGTCCGGAGTGGCTGCCTTCAGTGCCATGGTGGATTTCACGCCGGAGGCATTGGTGGCATCGTCCTTCACGGTGGGCGTGTCATTGGAGCCGCCATTGGTGATGTTCGCGGTGCAGAACTCCTCCACAACGTGGCCCAAGCTTCGGCAGGCCAGCAGGCTGGGGGTATCCGTGCTGGCCGAGGGCCAGGAAGCGGCCTGCCTTCAGCTATCCTCCAAAACCCGGGACCGCTTCGCCGGATTGTCCACCAGTGTCAGTGACTCAGGGGCCGTTCTGATCGACGGCGCGGTGCTGGGTTTCGAGTGCGAGGTTGTCTCCGAGACGCCAGCGGGGGATCACGTGATCGTTGTCCTCGAGGTCAAAGCGACCACCATCAACCACGAATCCAAGCCACTGATCTACCACGGAGCAGCGTTCCGGCAGCTCGCCGCTTAGGAGTTGCGGCTTACCCCGCTGAGCGAACCCTTACGAACCGGGCTCGAAGACTTTCCATTCTTGGAAGTGTTCGGGCCCGATTTCTTGGAGTTGTTCCCTTGGGCCGAGCTGTTCCCTTGGCTGGATTTTGTAGATTCAGGACCGGACTTTTTCGGACCGCTGCCCGGCGACGCCTCGGTGCCCGAAGACTGCTGCGCGTCCGGGGCCTTCGGGGCGGGTGGTTCCTCATTGCTGGACGGCGGTGTTGGCTCGCCCACCTCGCGGACCGTTACCTTGATGGCGGGTGGTTCCTCTGCCTTTGCGCGCTCGGCCGCCCTCCGGTCAGCTTCCGCGACGGCGTCGGCCCAGTCCTTCGCAAGCACGGGGGGTTCCTTGCTGGCGGCCACGAGCAAGGGGTGGTGGGCGGTCTGTGTTTCGACCACTTCCTTAACCTGAGCAGGCTTGGGTACCTTCCTGGGGCTAACCTTCCACGCACCGTCCTTGACGGCAGAAGCGGCATCCGAGACCCGGCGTCGAACATCGCCAAAGCGATCCTTCTTGGGCTCTGCCACAACAGGATGGGCTGCCACCTCGGCAGTGGAACCGGTAGGAACGTAGGCAAGATCTTCAAGAGGTGACTCAACAGCGTGACTGGAGTAATCGACGTCGTCACCCGCCAAAGCGGGTACGTGTTCCGGAGCAGGAGGCAGATGAACGATGGCGACCGTTTCCTTCTTGGGGAAGACGCCGATCATCGCCAGGAGAATCACTGACACAAGCCGTCCGACTCCGGCAACTACCAGAGTGATGATGATGACCAACCCGAGGCCCAGGAACATGAGGATAGCCATCCCCACCGTGCCCAAATATGTCAGGTTGATGGCGAGTGTTGTCGGATCCTCCACGTAGCCTCCCCTGGCAGTCGTTTTGCGATGCGCGCATTGCCCACCCAGCTTGCACATCTAGCCTAAGGTCCAGCACCGACGGAATCACGCCCCGCACCACCCTCTGGCAGGGGTTGTTTCGAAGCTGTTACATGGCGTGGGAAAATATGTTGTCCAGCTCTCATTTTCAGCCTCGGATTGGGAGAACGTGACCCCTGATTTCAGCCGACTCCGCAACGGTGCGTGCCCCTGCCTCTCGGGGGAGCAGTATGAGGATTGTTGTGGACACTTCCATGGCGGCGAGACTGAAGCGCCCACAGCCGAGCAGCTCATGCGGTCCCGGTATTCGGCGTTCGTCGTCCTCCATCCGGAGTACCTCCTGCGTACCTGGCACGCCTCTACTCGCCCGGCTTCCTTGGAGCTGGACGCGGACATGCAATGGCGCAGGCTCGACATCCTGGGCACCTCAAACGGCGGGCCCTTGGACACCACGGGGACCGTTGATTTCGCTGCGCACTACCGGTCCGACGGCGAACGCGGAGTGCAGCGCGAACACAGCCGTTTCGTACGCGAGGACAAGCGCTGGTACTACGTGGACGGGGACGTCCTGTAGCGGGCTACCGATATTTCCGGTGCAGGTTCTCCTTGCTTGAGGCGCCCGGGGAAGCATCGGCGATCCACGGCCCGGTTCCTTCGGACTGGTCCAGGACCCCGGCCTCAAGCCAGGCATAGTCCCCAGCCAGGACCTTGCGCGAAAGCTGGTGGTCGCCGTCGTCGGTGTTTCGCCACAGCTGATCGAAGTATTCGTCCACCCGCACGCGCCCCTGCTCACAGTAGGCTTCGGCGAGCTCAAAGGCCGCCGCGCCGTGTTCCGGGTGGGCACGGAGCAGCATTTCGGCCCGGGAGCAGCATGCTGCCATGGCGAACAGTTCGGCGCCGATGTCCACGATCCTGCCAAGGAACGCTTGTTTGTGTTCCAGCTTCGCTTGCCAGCGCCCCATGCCGTAGAAAGTCTGCCGGGCGAGCCGGCGCGAGGACCTTTCAACAAACCGCAGGTGCTTGCCCAATCGTCCGAACTCGCCGTAGGAGCGCGGATCCATGCCTGCTCCGGCAACGAGTTTCGGCAGCCAGCGGGCATAGAAACCTGAAGCCCCGACGGCGGCCCTCGCCTTGTCCTGCAGGCTGGCATCCGCTGAGGCGAGGTCGCCCGCGGCAGCAAGGTGTGCATCCACTGCTTCGCGGGCGATGAGGAGTTTCATGATCTCGCTGGAACCCTCGAAGATCCGGTTGATGCGGAGATCCCGGAGGAGCTGCTCGGCCGCTACGGCGCGTTCCCCCCTTGCTTTAAGGGATTCGGCGGTTTCAAAGCCACGTCCGCCGCGGATCTGAACCAGTTCATCGGCGATCCGGCAGCTCAGTTCGGTGGACCAGAGCTTGGCCAGCGCGGCCTCGATGCGCACGTCCTTTTGGCCGGCGTCTGCCATCTCGGCTGACAGTTCAAACACAGCTTCCAACGCGAAGGTCGTGGCGGCGATGAACGCAATCTTCTTTCCTACGGCCTCGTGCTTGCCCACCGGGCGGCCCCATTGCGTACGCGCGTTGGACCATTCGCGGGCGATCTTCAGGCTCCATTTCCCTGCGGCAACGCACAGGCCAGGGATGGAAAGGCGTCCGGTATTGAGCGTGGTGAGGGCGATTTTGAGGCCTTGGCCTTCGCGGCCCAAGCGGTTCTCCACCGGCACACGCACTTGGTGGAAACGGGTCACACCATTCTCGATGCCGCGCAGGCCCATAAAGCTGTTCCGGTTTTCCACTGTGATGCCCGGGGAGTCCATCTCCACGACGAACGCGGAGATGCCGCCCTTGTGCGTGGTGCCGTCGGCGTCGGTGTGGGCAGGAACCCTGGCCATAACAACCACGAGCTCGGCGATCACCCCGTTGGTGGTCCAGAGTTTCACGCCGTCCAAAAGGTAAGACCGGCCGTCGTCCGAGAGTACGGCAGTGGCGCCCATCCTGGCGGGGTCGCTGCCGACGTCGGGCTCTGTCAGGAGGAAGGCCGTAATGGCGCCGGCAGCGCAGCGGGGAAGGTATTCCTGCTTTTGCTCCGGCGTGCCGAATTCCTTAACGGGCTCAGGAACGCCGATGGATTGATGCGCCGAAATCAGTGCGCCAAGGCTCGGATGAACGGATCCAACCAGAGCCAGTGCGCGGCCATAGTAGACCAAGGACAGTCCCAGGCCGCCGTACTCGCGGGGAATTTTCATGCCGAAAACGCCAAGGTCCGCGAGGCCTGCAAGGTACTCGTCCGGGATCTTCGCGTCGCGTTCGATCACCCGTCCGGACATGGACCTGCAGAACGCTTCAAGCTTGGCCATGAACTCTTCGCCGCGCTCCACGTCCTCCGTTTTGGCTTGTGGCCATGGGTGGATCAGGCTGAGGTCGAAGCTACCCAAGTACAGGCCTTTGGCAAAGCTGGGCCGGTTCCATTCAGTTTCGCGGGCGGCCTCGGCGACGGCGCGGGCTTCTTCTGCTGTGGCGTTGACGCTTGCGGCGGTGAGACTGTTGTCAGTAGCGGACGTCATGGGATAACTCCTCTAGCCGGTTGTGCCGGATGGAGCCAGGGTCCGCCTCGGGTGGGGAACCCTTCAGCTGTCCCTCAATGCTACCCGCGAGTAGCTACCGGTGCTAGGGGAAACCTGGGGCTGGAATTCGGCCGGGATTTCGACGTTTCCTGCATGGTGGACCAAGCTGTCCCACGCAAAATTGATGCCATGCACCAAGCCGCCCAGCACTGCCTTGACCGTGTACCAGGCCATTCCCATGGCGCCGATGAGAACGATAGTTGCTATGGCCGCTGCCGCGATGAACGCCACCAAAATGGCGGCGAAGGCCAGCGTTCCAATGAATACGTAGGTGGCTGTTTCCAGAGCGGTAAAGTCGAAATCCATGGTTCCCCCTATGCGACACTGCGTGGGTAGACGCGGCGTGGCTGCGTCGATGATCCGACACTAGGGCTGGGCGTAGTTTTCGGCCAGCACAGAATCGCGTCGTGGGCGTGTCGATATGTGATCGAAACCGAACCGGGCGGTAGGTTACGGAATGGTTGCGGGGCCAGCCTTCTGATCGTGCTTGGAAGGCTCGACGGCGGCCCTTTCAGTACCGCCCGACGCGGCGGTGATGCTCTGCGTTAACCTTGTACGGGGCAGTTTCCGCTGCCAGCCAGGTTTCGCAGCAGCTGAAGGAGAGTAGTTGTCCCGTTCAGCCATGTCCTCCGCCGACGCCATCAGTGCCCGGCTTCGCGACCTCGAGCAACTAACCAAAGGTCCAGCCTGGGCCCTCACACGTTCGGCCCCTTGGGTGATCGCGGTGCTGCAGGCTTCCTTCACCCGCACCCGGCCGCAGCTTCCGCTGGAAGAGTTCCATGCCGACGTCGACGCCTTCCTTGAGCAGCTTCGCCGCCAGGAACCAGGGCTGGGCGGCCAGCAGAACGGCAAGGCCTTCGGTGACGAATGGACGCGCAAGCAGTTCCTGACACGCCGCAACCAGTCCGGTCAGATCGTCTACGAAGTCACCGAAGCAGCGGCCCGCGTGCTCGCATTCCTGGACAGCCTCTCAAGCGATCGTTCCACGCTTAACGGTTCCCGTCTGGGCACGCTGCTTGGCGATGTGGAGAAGCTCGCCAATGAAACCAATCCGGACCAAAGCGCACGTTTGGAGGCGCTGGAGGAAGAAATCCAGGAGCGCCAGCAACTCGTCGAGGACATCAGCTCTGGCGAGTTCGACGGCCTCCTGGACGACGAAGAAGCTGTTGAGGCCGCAGGCAACATCCTTGACCTCGCAGCCAGCCTTCCCGCTGATTACAAGAAAATGCGTGACCGCATCGAGGAGTTGGTGGGCGAACTCCGCAACCAGATCATCGAGGAGTCACTCAGCAAGGGCGCAACCATGGCCCAGGTTCTGGAGGCCGACAAACGCCTGCGGCAAAGTCCCGAGGGCCGAACCTTCCGCTCCTTCACAGCCTTCCTGGAGGACCCTCAGCAGCAGTTGCGTTTCCGCTCCGCGATCGGCGAGGTCCTGAGCCGGCAGTTCGCGGACGATCTTTCGCACGAGGACCGCGAAACGCTGAAGAACCTCGTGGCCGAACTGCGTACCCAACACAGCCAGATCCAGAGAATCTACGGCAAGCTCTCCGAGAGCCTGAACACCTATATCCAGAGCGACGACGTCCGCCAGTCGGTCAGCCTGCGCAAGGTCTTAGCTGAGGCAGAGCAAGCCATCAGGTCCATGCCCTACGAGCGGGACCGGCCCAGTCTGGTTCGCGGCCCCGTTCTGTACAACGCAGGGTTCGAGTCGTTGGCCATGGTCAAGCTCTTCGACCCCGACGAATTCGCGACCCCACCCCGCCTGGCGGACCCCATCGCCTTCAGCGATTCGGACCGGGTTCGGTCTGCCCGCACCGGCAAGGCCAAGCCTGCTGCTGTGCGGGCCGCGATGGCCGGCGCCACTACGTTGGGCGAGGCGTGGGAAAACCTGCCAGCCGAGGAACGACACATCAACACTGTCCGAACCCTGTTGTCCATGGCGCTGCATGGTGGTGCGGCCTTCGACCGGGCCGCCTGGGAACACATCGATTTCGAACAAATCGACGGCAGTATCCGCACTGCGTACTTGCCCGTTGTCTCGCTGAATGAGGATTCTGATGACTGAGGAAATCACGACGACGGACGTCACAGAGGAGGGGCACGTCACCGACGAGCACGCCACCGCTGAGCATGCCACCGTTGAGGAGGCTGAAGTCCCGACTGAAACGGCATCTCACGCCACCCACGGTGACCCGTTCCGGGTCACCCCGCGGGACACGTTCGTTGACGGTGCCGCCCTCTTCCCGGGCGACACAGGCGTGCTGCCGATGAAGGTCCGTCACGCGCTGGTCAAACTGCTGAAAGGCCCCTACATCGACGGCGGCCGCGACGAGAAGCTCTGGACCACACTCCTGGACAACCAACTCATCCTCCGCAGCCGCCTCTCCGAACTGTTCCTCACTCTCCAGCTGGATCACGACCGCAAGATCGCCGTCCTCCGCCCCGTCGACCCGGAAATCATCGGTGCCAGCTCACGATCAAGCATCCTGCGGCAACAGCGTGCACTGAGCCGCGTGGAAACCATCGTCCTGCTCCGCCTGCGCCTCCTCCTGGACCGTCACGTCACAGCCCAGACGGACCCCACCATCACCCGCGAAGAGATCTCGGACCTCGTCGCCAACTACACGCCCGCAGGCCAGCAGGATGCACTCCGGGACTCCGACGTCGTCACCCGCACCATCACCAAACTCCTGGCCCGCCAACTACTCCTCCCCACCCCCTTGGACGACACGTACACCATCAGCAACGCCCTCCCACTGGCCCTCCCCTTCGAAAACATCGGCGACATCCCAGCCCAAATAGAGGCCCTCATAGCGGTAGCCGCCGACGAATCAGGAACAGAGCCGCTGCTGGACGTGGATTCGTCAGACACCTCAACCGAGGACGACGCTGATGGGGAGGACGATTCTGCTAACGGGGACGACGACGCCGATGCCGCCCCCGCCCCTTCGCCGGACGACTCTGCTGTAAGCAGCGAGCCGCCCGGCTCCGTCAGCGGCAGTGGCCTTCCCAACACTCGCAAGCTCGCGTCGGGTCCCTCGGCCAGTGCCTTAGATGCCACTCCCGGGGCGGCATCGGCGTCGTCTACCTTGAGCGTGCACGTCACCGGCGTGGAACCAGGAGTCCACGATCCAGCGCCGTCAGCCGCCATCGCTGACCACGAAAATGAAGATGGTGCCGGGGTCAATCAAGCCGGCGAGCTCGACGATCCAGCCATAGGATCTGACGTGAGCGCGGCTGTTGAGCGTGCTTCGAGCGGAATCGTTGATGCGGGTCAAGTCGGGTACGGCACGAGCGGCGATCCCGGAGACATGCGGCAGCATGCGTCTAAGCGAGGCACGAGCGAGCATGCCGAGCATGTGTCCGGTACCGCCGTGGACAGCAGTACCGCCGCGGACGCGACCAACGCTGAAGGGACCCAGAAGTGACGATCGCAAGCATGCTCCCACTCGGCGAGCTGACGAACCCCGGCCAAATGCGTCTGGCACTGGTGCAGGTGGTCAACTGGGGCACGTTCCATGGGGCCCATACGATGCACGTGGATCGTAACGGCACTCTTCTGACCGGCAATTCGGGCGTCGGCAAGTCGACGCTGTTTGATGCCATGCTCCGGGTATTTGATGCCCGCCCGCGGTCCAACGAGGCTGCTGCGCAGCGTTCCGGGGGCGCTGTGGAGGACAAGAGGACCACATTTACTTATATGCGCGGCAAGGTTGGTGATAAGGCTGTTGGCGATGGGTCGGCCAGTGCCTTCCAGCGCCCTGGTGCCACGTGGTCGGCCGTCGCGCTGACGTTTGATAATGCGGCTGGCACGAAGGTGACGGTCTCTGCGCTGTTTGATTTGCCGAAGAATGGCACGGAGTCCAGCGTCGGGCGTTTTTATGTGATTGACAACAAGCCGCTGGACTTGGAAGCGATCGAGGGGATTGCCCAGAAGAGGTTTACCAAGGGTGCGTTGGAGGGGATCTTCCCTGACGGCCAGGTCTTCGACGTTCACAAGGCGTTTGCGGAGCGGTTCCGAAGGCTCCTCGGCATCAACTCTGACCAGGCACTTCCCCTGCTGCGTGTGATCCAGGCAGGCAAGGGCTTGGGCGGCAGCGTTAATACGTTCTTCCGTGACCAGGTACTTGATGCTCCGGCTACGTTGGCAGCGGCTGATGATGTGGTGGAGGAATTCAGCAACCTGATGTCCATCCGGCAACGGTTGGAAGATGTCCGGCAGCAGCGCGACCAGCTGGCGCCGGTTCCGGGGCTGAACAAGGACTATGCGCAGGCGTTGTTGGATGCGAACAGGCTTCGTGAGTTGGCTGGCGAGGAATTTGAGGCGTACAAGCAGCAGCTTGCGGTCACTGTCCACGCCAAGACCTTGGCGCGTTTCAAGGAGTTGGCACAGTCCAAGGCGCAGGAACTCGCTGCCGAGCGCACGGTCCGGGATGCTTTGGCCAAGGAGCTCCGTGAGCTGGAGCTGGACTACAACAACCGCGGCGGTAACGCGATTTCGGCTATCGAGCAGTCGTTGGAGAACGCCCGTGTAGGTCTGAAGTTGCGTCAACAGGTGGAGGAATCTGCCCGGAAGGCGCTGGCCGATGCGGGACTGAACCTTGAGTGGTCGGCCGAGGGCTGGGACCAAGCCCATGAGCAGGCTGCCACGCGTTCGGCGGAGTTGAAGGACGATTCGGAGGCTTTGAAGGAGCTCCGTTTCGAGGCCTTCGACGGTCACGCGACCAAGAAACGCGAGCTGGCTGCGGCTGAGCAGGAGCTGCTGTCGTTGCGGTCGCGCAAGTCTTTGCTGCCGCCGTCGAGCATTGAGAACCGAGCCGCGATCGCAGCCGCAACCGGCATTCCCGAGGAGCGGATGCCGTTCGGCGGCGAGTTGATTGACCTCGCCGAGGGCCAGGATCAGTGGCGTCCGGCCGCAGAGCGCGCGCTCCGCAACCTCGCCACCACGCTGTTGGTTCCGGGAGAGCATTTCGCTGCGGTTACGCGGTACTTGAACGACAACACGGTCCGGGGCGCACTGCGCGCAGTGGATGTGTCCAAGCCCGTTGCCGGTGGCGCGCTGGCTGTGGAGGACGTGTCCGACGGCGACCTCTTGACTAAGTTGAGCATCCTCACCTCGGGCGCCAACGCCGACGCCGGGGCATGGATCCGCGAACGGATCGCCTTGGACTTCGCGTACCCGTGCGTGGAGGACCCGGGCGAGCTTGCCTCGATGAACAAGGGCCTCAGCCTCGGTGGCGTGGTCAAACGCAACCGGCACACCGTGGAAAAGGACGACCGTTTCACGAGCCGGCAGGATTACGTCCTCGGCTTCGACAATGCGTCCAAGCTTGAATTGGTGGCGGCCCGGGTGGGCGAGCTGGAAAACGAGTTGGCCAAAGCTGCGGAATTGGCGCAAAGCCGTGAGGATTCCCACCAAGGCATGGCCCGGCAATTGGAAGCCCTTCGCCGGGTGGCCGAGGATGAGCGTCCATGGGAACAGGTCTCCGCAGCGGTTGCGGCGGACGAGCTCGCACGGATTGAGCAGCGTCTGGCCGATGCCCTGGCTGCCCAGGCGGACCTTGAACCGTTGCGGGCGAACATCGAGGCCGTACGGGAAAAGCACCAGTCCTCCACAGGTGCGGCGGCCGTGCTGCAGAGCGAATACAAAGCGCTCGACCAAAAGATGATCTCGGCTGACGGCCTGCTTGATGCCGCGAGGTTGAAGCTTGAGCAAGCACCGCCGTCGAGCTCTACCGTAGCCGCGCTGGAACCGTACTTTGCCGGCGTCGGCGAGGTATCCGAACTTTACGAACTGGACAACCTGGCCAACAGCGTCCGCAACAAGCTGCTCGACGAGCTGCACGCCGCCGAATCACGCAGTCAGGCTACGGCAGAGCGTCTGACGCGAATATTTGAGGCTTTCGTGCGCGATTGGGGCAGCGCCATCAGTGCTGACTATGGCACGTCCATCGGGGCTGCCGGGGACTTCGAATCGCGATATCACGCGATCGTGAGCGATGGCTTACCCGCCCAGGAGGCGGAGTTCCGACTGTTCTTCAACCAGCGCACGCACGAATCGTTCAGTACGCTCCTGCACCTGCTGGATGAGGAGCGCCGGAGTATCACCAGCCGGATCCTGCCCCTCAACGGAATCCTGTCCGAGGTCAATTTCCACGAGGGCAGCTATCTGGAACTGGACATCAAGCAGACGCTTCCGGCTACGGCCAAGCAGTTCAAGGATGCTATCCAGAACGCGCTGAAGGCCAAGCACACGCGGCCCTCCCGCAGCGCATCTGCCGCTGCCGGAACAGAGGCCGACGACGACGCCGAGCTCACCGCCCGCTACAAGTCCCTGGAGACCCTGGTGAAGCGTCTCGGTTCCCAAACCCCTGAGGACCGCCGCTGGCGCGCCGAGGTCCTGGACGTCCGCGGCCACCTGTTTATCCAGTGCAAGGAGCACAGGGAGGTGGCAGCCAAGTCGGCGAAAACCGGCAAGGCCGGCAAGAAGAAGACCGAGGTCTTCATGCATGCCGATACCGGTTCCATGTCCGGCGGTGAACGCCAGCGCTTCACGGCGTTCATCATGGCCGCGGCCCTGAGCTATCAGCTGGGCATCGCCGAGCAGGGCTTCACCACTTACGGCACCGTGATGATGGACGAAGCGTTTGTGCTGGCCTCCGAGGAATTCGCCGGGGCCGGAATCAAGGCGCTTCACGAATTCGGCTTCCAGTTGTTGCTGGCCGCGCCGGAAAACGTGATCGATCTGTCCCGGCACCTTGGCTCGGTCACGGAAATCCTCCGCGATAAGCGGACCAACCGGTCCGGCGTGCTGACGGCTCCCGTCATTGCAGGCGCTGGCGAGCCTGGCGCGTGGCGGTCCGAAGCCAACCCCGTAGACATCGTCCTGCGATAAAGCAACGCGGGGTCACATATGGCCCATGGTGGAGACCTTAATGGGCCATAAGTGACCCCGCGTTGCCATTAGCGGGAGGAGGTCCCGCGGACGCGGTCCAGGAACTGGGCCGTCCGCTCCGCGAGCCCGGCGATTTGCCGAAGCACGACGACGGCCGGGTCCGGGTTGATCTCATTGGCGGGCGGTTCCTTGCGCACATTGGCGCTGCAGCCGAACTCGGCACAGATCAGGGTTCCCACGGTGTTGCCGTCCTTGCCTGACTGTCCGGCCTTCTTGGCGACCCACAGATAGACGTCGTCTTTGGAGAAGACGTCGCGGCACAATTCACAGAGGACCACGCGCTTCTTTCCGGAGCCACCTTCAGGAGCGCGAAGCATGATTCCGGTGAGCTTGCCCCGGTGAGGCACCACCAGGTACCCGCGCTGGGGCATTTTTTCGTCGCGCCAGCCGAGGAACTCAAGGTTCTCCCAGTCGGTGGTTTCAAAGTCCCGGGGAAGGTTCAGCTTGGCGGCTTCGGAGCGGCTGGCATTGATGAATGATGAACGGATTTGTTGGGCAGTGATTTTCTGCACGGCACAGCTTCTTTCGGAGTTGATCGACGGCGCGCTGAACAGCAGCGCGATAGCTGGAAAGGGGCGTCGGTCATCGGTGAAAGCGAGGCACGGCAAAGAGACCCAAAAAGGGATGCCTGTTGTATCTGGAGTGCGTGTACCTAGAGTGATGCCGACGAGTGGGGGAGTGCCAAGCAGGCCAAAATGGCCACCTCGCCAACCATGGCTGCAGCAACTGAAACCGTGCGCACGCTCATCTCCTCGTCGTTCTCCTTGGAAGCGGTAGTCCGCTGCCGATATCTTAGCAATGACTCAGCTTGGGGATTACGTGATGCAAACGTTTCGTAATTATGCAAAGGCTAGGCTAGCCTTACTTAGGTTCGCATCCCTTACCTAAGGAGTCCCGTGGCTTCCCTTCTTCCACGCCGCGCCCTGCTGAAGACCGCAGGCACCGCGACAGCCGCTTTGGCCGCCGTCGCCCTTTCCCTCACCGGCTGCTCCACCGGGCCCGCCACCTCCACTCCGGCAACGGAGCAGGCAGAAACCGCTGCTTTCCCCGTGACCATCAAGCACGCTTTCGGTGAGACCACCATCAAGGAACAGCCCAAGCGCGTAGTCACCATCTCGTGGGTCAATGACGACGTCGCAATAGCTCTGGGCGTTGTCCCGGTTGGCGTTCCCAAGAACGAGTGGGGCAACAACGACAAGGGCTCTACGCCGTGGAAGGATGCCGCGCTGGAGAAGCTTGGCGCGGGCTTCGGTTCGGACAAGGCTCCCGTGCAGTTCTCCGAGGCGGACGGCATCAACTTCACTGAGATCGCCAAGCTGAACCCGGACGTCATCCTCGGCGCCTACTCCGGCCTGGAAGAAGCCGATTACAAGAAGCTCTCTGAAATCGCTCCCGTCGTTGCCTACCCGGAGCTCGCCTACGGTACGCCCTGGCAGGAAAGCACCACCATCATCGGCAAGGCCCTCGGCAAGGAAGCCGAAGCCAAGAAGCTGATCGAGGACACTGAAGCCACCGTCAAGGACAAGGTTTCCAAGTACCCGCAGATCAAGGACAAGACCTTTATCTACGGCAACCTTGAGCCGGCCAAGGGTGACGGTGTGAACGTCTACACGGCCATCGACAACCGCCCGCGCTTCCTCTCCGAAATCGGCATGAAGCTCGCTCCGGTAGTGGAGCAGAACACGAAGACCAACAAGGACTTCTTCATCCCGTGGTCTGCGGAGAAAGCCAACGAGCTCGAGTCCGATGTCTTCGTGACATGGGTGCCCGAAGCCGCCACGGCCGACGCCATCAAGGCCGACCCCCTGCTGGGCCAGATACCCGCCGTCAAGTCCGGCGCACTCGTTGCCGACGCCGATCAGACCCTTACGCTGTCCATCTCCGCCTCCTCGCCGCTGAGCCTGCCGTGGGCCCTGGACACGTTCCTGCCGCAGCTGGGCAGCGCAGCGGACAAGGCAGCCGACGCGGCAGGCAAGTAACTGCAATGAAATTGAGTACGACGACGGCGGCTTCCGTGGGGCAGGTTGGCGGCACATCTGTGCCGGGTAACCAGCGAGATAACGCCCCTCGGAGCAACGCGGCCGATGGGGGAACCCGTCCCAACGGCACCAGCACGGTCACAGGCGGGCGGAGTGCCTGGCTGGTGGTCGCCGTCGTCGTACTCGTCGCTGCGTGCGCAGCATCCCTGGCAATCGGCGCGCGCGGACTTCCCCTGTCCACCGTTTGGGAAGCTACCACCAACTTCAATCCAGAAAGCGGCGACCACGCAGTGGTCATCGCACGGATTCCCCGAACAGTATTGGGTCTCCTGGCAGGCGCCGCCCTGGGCTTGGCCGGAGCGGCAATGCAGGGAGTGGCCCGCAACCCCTTGGCTGATCCCGGCATTCTGGGACTCAACGCGGGTGCGGCCCTTGCAGTTGTCGTGGGCATCTATGTTTTCGGTGTCGGTTCGCTGACCGGCTACATTTGGTTCGCCTTCATCGGCGCCGCATCGGCCGCCGTCGTGGTTTACGCCATCGCATCCAGGGGCCGTGACGGTGCGACGCCGGTCAAGCTCGCCCTCGCGGGCGCGGCGCTGAGTGCCGGCCTGTTCTCGCTGATGAATGTCATCCTGGTCTCAAGCCAGGACACCCTGGACCGATTCCGGTTCTGGCAGGTGGGAAGCATTGGCGGACGGGACTGGTCCGTCCTACTGCCCGCACTTCCCTTCCTGACCGTCGGCGCCGTGATCGTCATGGCCAGTGGACGCATCTTGAACAGCCTCGCGTTGGGTGACGACATCGCCCGTGGACTCGGTCAGAATGTTGCCCTGTCCCGCGGAGTCATCGGCCTGGGGATCGTCCTGCTGTGCGGATCCGCTACGGCGCTGGCTGGACCCATTGGCTTCCTCGGCCTGGTGATTCCGCACGCTGTTCGCTCGCTTACTGGTCCGGACTACCGCTGGGTCCTCCCGTTCTCCATGATCTCGGCGCCCATCCTGCTGATCATCGCCGATGTGATCGGCCGCGTGGTCTTGCTTCCCGGCGAGGTTCCCGCCGGCATCATGACCGCGCTCGTGGGTGCGCCGGTCTTCGTCTGGCTCATCCGCCGCGGAAAGGGGGCCGGGCTGTGACCACCGCCAAATCGACTTCCCTGAAATCCCGCGCCGAGCTTAACACTCATGATTCCCGCAAACGTGGGCATGAACTGACACTTCGGCGCCGCCTGGGCCCCACGCTTCTCCTGAGCCCTACCGTCTTCCTGGGCTTGGCCCTCGTGGTCATGTTCGCGGTTTACGTACTGCTGGGCAGCTACACCGTCACCATTCCCGATTTCTTCACAATCGTCATCAACCACCTCACGGGCGGTGAGAAGATCCCCGGCGCCAGCTTCATCGTCATGGAGCACAAACTGCCGCGCGCTACCGTCGGAACACTGATCGGCGTGGCTTTTGGCTTGGCCGGCGCGCTTTTCCAGACCATGCTGCGGAATCCCCTGGCGAGCCCGGACATTATCGGCATCAGCTACGGCGCCAGTGCGGCGGCCGTGACGGCGATTGTGATCTTTGGTGCTTCCGGAGCGGTCGTCTCTTGGGCAGCCCTTGGCGGCGCGCTGGGTGTTGCGGCCATTATCTACGCCATTTCGCGTGGCACCGGGTCCGGGGCAGGCGGAGGCAGCCGCGGCAACGCTGCCGGCAACCGACTCATCCTTGCCGGTGTGGGCATCGCCGCGGCACTGCACGCGGTGGTCAACTTCCTCATGACCCGTGCAGACATCCGTACCGCGGCTGACGTCCTCGTCTGGCTTAACGGTTCGCTGAATTCTGCCACTTGGGAGCGCGCCGGGATACTCACGGCTTCCTTGCTGGTCCTGGTTCCGGCTGTCATCATCCTGGCCGGCCCGCTGCGCATCCTCGAACTTGGGGACGATGCAGCCGCCGGCCTTGGCATCAGGGTCAACGCCACCCGGCTGGGACTGGTGTTGACCGCCGTCGGGCTTGCCGCCGTCGCAACGGCCGCTGCCGGTCCCGTTGCGTTCGTCGCTTTCCTGGCCGGACCAATTGCACGCCGCATCGTCCGCAAACCCAGCCTTCCGGCGTCGGCCTTTACCGGTGCGCTGATCGTGCTGGCCGCTGACTTCTTCGCCTCCAACATCGCCCCCGTCATCCTCGACGGAACCGTCCTCCCGGTCGGCGTCATAACGGGCGCCCTCGGTGCACCCTTCCTGCTGTGGCTCCTGGTCACCTCGAATCGAAAGGAAGCCTGACATGGCCATCCTTAATGCCAAGGACCTGACACTTCAATACGAGCAGCGCAAGGTGGTTGAGGGTCTCACCACCGAAATCCCCGAGGGCAAAGTCACCATGATCGTGGGCGCAAATGCCTGCGGTAAGTCCACCCTGCTTCGAGGACTGTCACGGTTGCTCAAGCCCGCCGGTGGTGCCGTGACCCTCGACGGCAAGGACATCCACTCCCGACCCGCCCGGGAGCTCGCCCGGACCTTGGGCCTGCTCCCGCAGCACCCCACCGCTCCGGACGGTATCTGCGTGCGCGACCTCGTGGGACGGGGCCGGTATCCGCATCAGGGGTTCTTCCGAAGTTGGAGCGATTCCGACGACGCCGCGGTGCAGCGGGCGCTCCAAGCTACCGCAACGCTGGAACTCGCAGAGCGAAGCGTCGACGAACTGTCCGGCGGACAGCGCCAGCGCGTCTGGATTGCCATGGCCCTTGCGCAGGAAACCGACGTGCTGCTGCTTGACGAGCCAACCACGTACCTGGACCTTGCGCACCAGGTTGAAGTGTTGGACCTCGTTACGGACCTCAACCGCAGCCGGGGCACCACCGTGGCGATCGTGCTCCACGACCTCAACCTCGCCGCGCGCTACGCCGACCACGTCATCGCCATGAAGGGCGGATGCATTGTGGCCGAAGGACCCGCACCCGTTGTAGTGACCGAGCAACTGGTCTACGACGTCTTTGGCCTGGAATCCAGGGTGGTTCCCGACCCCATCTCAGGAACACCGCTCATTGTCCCCATCGGACGCCACCACGCACAGCCCGTTTCAACCAACGAACTGGAGATCGCCTCATGAGTGCACAACCAACCCGGACCCAGGCGAGCGCCGCAGTGGAACCCATGACCCTGGCCTTCGACGTCACCGTCTCGGCCGTGCAGGACCTGAGCCCGAATTTCCGCCGGATCACGTTCGGAGGGTACTCGCTGCGCGGCTTCGGCGTTGCAGGGGACACCTTGGACTTGCGCGTGAAATTGATGATTCCTTCATTCGACGCGGACGGACAGCAGATCCCCCTGCCCGAATTCAAGATGGAAGAAGCCGGGTGGTACCAGGAATGGCTGGCCATGGACCCGTCCATCCGCGGTGACATGCGCACGTACACGGTCAGGGCTGAGCGACTCGACGCCGTGTACCCCGAAATCGACATCGACTTTGTCATGCACTTCGACGACGCAGGCCACGGCGGACCCGCAGCCAACTGGGCGCTGGCTGCGAAGCCGGGTGACGCCCTGACCATCATTGGCCCCAACAACCGTGCAGCCCAGTGCACCACGGCCGGCGCCTACGGCGGCATCGAATGGCGTCCCGGCCTGGCCCAGAGGGTCCTGCTCGCCGGAGACGAGACAGCAGTGCCGGCAATCAGCGCCATCCTTGAGAGCCTGCCCGCGGACATGACCGGCCACGCTTTCCTCGAAGTACCCGAGGCAGGCGACTTCCAGGACATCAGCACAGCTGCCGACATCGAAATCACCTGGCTTGCCCGTGGCGCAGCGATTGGACGCTCCCGCCCCCACGGCGAACTCCTCAAAGAAGCCGTCAGCAAGGCTGTTCCCGTCCCCGGTTGGGTAGGCCTCAAAGGCACGGACTCCGCTGCCGGACCCGAGCCCGAAGATGTCAACGTAGACCAGGACATCCTCTGGGAAACCCCGCAACGCATGGACGCCGCAGCCATCGAAGCCACCAAGAACCCCACTTCGCCTGCCGGTGCGCTGCCGTTCTACGCCTGGATCGCCGGGGAAGCATTTGTGATCAAGGAAATGCGACGGTACTTGGTGCGGGACGTAGGAATTGATCGGAAGCAAGTGGCGTTCATGGGGTACTGGCGACGAGGTAAGGCAGAGGGCTAAGCCTTCGGGAGTCGTGGCTGGGTCCGGCCGCTTGGCGGGCATCCTCGGCGTGCTGCTCCTTCGTCGCTTTGACGCACGCTGCCGGATCCCCGCCAAGCGGCCTCGATGCGCTCCTCACCCTTCCGATGTTCTCTCACTTCCCGCCGGTTTTTTGGGGATGTTCTTTCACTTCCCGCGGGTTTTTGGGGGATGTTCTTTCACTTCCTGTTCGTCCTGTTCACTTTGGGTTGGTTGGGGTGTAACCGGGGGTGGGTAGCGTTGTCTGGATGCGGGATGGTGACGCGGCTGGGCACGGCGGACGACGGCGGTACGTCGCCCTTGGGGATTCCTTCACCGAGGGCGTGGGGGACCCGAGCAAGGTCCTGCCCAATGGGGTTCGCGGATGGGCAGACAGGGTCGCCGAGAAATTGGCCAAAGCGCAGCCTGGATGGGAGTACGCGAATCTCGCAGTGCGTAGTAAGAGGCTCCGGCACATCATCGATGAACAGCTTGAGCCCGCCCTGGCCATGGAACCAACACTCATCACGCTTTATGCGGGCGGCAATGACATCCTGGACTTTGGCACGGACATGGATGCGCTCCTCAACGACTACGAGCTGCTGGTCGCCCGGCTTGCCGCCACTGGGGCAACGGTGGTCCTCTTTACCGGCTTTGACGTGAAGGTCTCAGCCGTCCTGGAACCGTTCAAGAAACGCAACACCCTGTACAACCAAAAGGTCCGTGATGTCGCCGCAAAGTATGGGGCGATCCTGGTGGATTACTGGTGCTTCGACGCCTACAAGGACTCACGGATGTGGGCCCCTGACCGGCTTCACATGTCCAAGGCCGGCCACAAATATCTCGCCGCCCAAGTCCTGGACCATCTAAACGTCCCGCACAAGATTTCTCCGAAGCAATGGGACCCACCCCAAAGAATGACCATGCGCGAATGGGAGCGCAGGCAGCGGCGCTGGGTGAACGACTGGGTGCTGCCCCTCTTTGGACGTAAACTCCGCGGCATCACGCTGGGGGACTCCCTGAATCCCCGTTGGCCCCAGCCGGTGAAAGTCCCGCGGAAGGGCGGACTGAAGAAGCTGGCAGAAAACCAGCAGGCTACGCAGTGAGGCTACCCGCCAAGCCTCAGTTCTCCAGCAGGTTCTCGTAGCCCTCGGCCACAGTGGTCGCGGTGAATTCGATGATCTCGAACTCGGCCACGCCGTTGCTGAAGAACGGGTCTTTGGCCAGTGAGTCATCCAGCGTTGCCCGGTCTGCCTTGGACAGCAGCACGCCGCCCGTGGCTGGGACGCGACGTCCCGACGCAAGGAACACGCCGGCGTCGAACGCGTCCTTAAGCCAGGCCATGTGGGCTGGCCGGTGGAAATCGGCGATCTCAGCGGGAACTTTGTAGGTCAAGGCGACAACGAACATTCCGCCAGCCTACCGTTTGCGGCTGCAGCAAGGCCGGGCCAACCGGCTAATTCTCCTAAGATGGATCCATGACTGAACCCCGCTGGCTTAATGCCGACGAACGCCGTGCCTGGTTGGCCCTCTTGAGCATCAATACGTTGCTCCCCTCGGCGTTGGATACGCAGCTTCAGTCTGCTGGAAAATTGTCGCTGTTCGACTACAACGTGCTGGCGATGCTCTCGGAAACCGAGGGACGGTACCTGCCCATGAGCGAGCTCGCCGCCCGGACCAGTGCGTCGCTGTCGCGCCTGTCGCACGTGGTCACCAAACTCCAGAAGCGCGGCTGGGTGGAACGCCAGGCACACCCCGGCGACGCGCGCGTCACCGTCGCCCACCTGACCGAAGCCGGTATGTCCACCATTGTGGCCCTCGCTCCCGGTCACGTTGAGTCCGTGCGGGCGCTGATGCTCGATTCACTCTCGCCCGACGACGTCGCGGACCTCGCGCGCATCGGCGAGAAGATCGTCTCCCGGCTGGACAATAACCACTGGATCCTGCGCGAATCGTAGCCCTACCCACGCTTTGTAGGTAGCGGTCGGCTAATGGCAGACTGACGGCATGGATTTTTCTGCCCGTTATGTTGCCTTGGGGGATTCCTTCACTGAGGGCGTTGGCGACGACGACCCAACCCGCCCCAACGGCGTCAGGGGATGGGCTGACGTCGTTGCCCGGCAGCTGGCCCACAGCAACGAGGACTTCGGCTATGCCAACCTCGCAATCCGCGGCAGGAAGCTCCGCCAAATCATGGCAGAACAAGTGGACGCGGCAGTCGCACTGAAGCCCACTTTGGTAACGATGTACGCGGGTGCCAACGACATCCTGCGGCCCAAGATCGATATCGATTCGCTTTTGGAGGATTACGACGCCGGCATCGCCAAGTTAAGCGGGACGGGTGCCACTGTTGTGCTCTTCACGGGCTTTGACGCCCGCGGTTCGAAGGTTTTCAGCACGATGCGTGGTCGGACCGCGATCTACAACGAACTGCTCCGCGAAATCGCCGAGAACCATGGTGCCCTGCTGGTGGATTACTGGCGGTTCGATGAGTACTACGACGTCCGGATGTGGGCGCAGGACCGAATGCACATGTCGACGGCGGGTCACGTTAACATGGCCAAGCGCGTGCTGGACGTCCTCGAGCATGAGCATGTGCTTGAAGTCCCCGAACTCGCTCCGCTTCCCACGCTCAACCGTTCCGAGGCCATCCGGGCAAATGCGCGATGGGTCCGGGAATTCGCCGGCCCGTGGGTGGTGCGCCGTGTGCGGGGTACTTCCTCGGGCGATGGGCTTAGCCCGAAGTATCCAGCGCTGATCCGCCCGGTCTAAATGGCCTGGTCTAGAAGGCCCGGGCTCAGGCCGCATTACGGAAACCCGGAGTGGCGAGCAGCGTTCCGGCCCTGCCAACCGCGAGCACGTCGACGCCCCATTTCTCCATGGCATGATCCAAGGTTTGTGTTCCGCCGGCGACGATTGCCGTTGCCAGGACGTCGGCCGTAACGATGTCCTGCGCCGCGACGGAAACCTGAAGGAACTCCGACCGTCCCGCACCGATGGTCCAAATGTGTTCTCCCCTTTCAGCCGAGCCTGACGTTGCAAGGGCCGCCATTCCGTGTTCCGCTGAATCGCTGAGGCGGTATGTACTGAGCAGCTTCTGGCGATCGAAGGGATCAACGATCCCGGCCCGCCACGGATTGGGATCTTCAAAGCCAGAGTCCGTTGGCCCGGGTGATCCGCTGACCAGCACATCCCCACCAGCGTTGAGGCACCAATTGCGCAGGCCGAGCGCACCCAAGGACAGCGCAGCTTCGCGCATGGCGTGGGCTTTGACGATTCCGGAAAGATCCAACGCGCCGTCCGATCGCTCAGCCGTGAACGCCCCTTCGGTGTCCACGCGCCATTCCGAGGCCGCTGCATAGAGTTCCTGCATCAACCCCGAGGCATACGCCAACGTCAGTTCGCCCCGGGCCAGCCGGCTTGCCTCAGATCCTTCGCGGTAAAGGCTGAACGTCAGGTCGAGCTGCGTAAATATCTCTCCTACGACGTCGACGGCGGACTGCAGCTCATCGACGGCGGTTTGGGCGGACATGCCGCTCGCCACGGTCAGGCTCACCACAGTGCCCATGCTGCGGAAGGTACGCGCACGGAGCTGTTCGCCGTTAAAAGTTGGCTGCATCGAGGGCCGCCTGAAGGGAGGTGAGATAGGCCTCACTGGTGACGGTCGCGCCACTGACAGTTTGTACATTGGCTGACTGGGCGTGCAGGACCTCGGATCGCAAGACCGGTGCTGCCCGGCTGCTGATCTGGGCCGACTTTCGTTCGGCATCGGTGAGCTGCAGGGGTGTGACCTCGGTGATCTTGCCGTCCTGGATGGTCACCTGCACCTGGACTGTGCCGAAGCGGGTCCCGACTGACGCGCCGTCGTACGTTGCCGCCGTCGTGCTTTCCGCGCTGCTGCCGCCCCCGGTGCCGGTGCTACCGTTCGCAGCCGAACCGCCGGCCGACATGCTGCTGCTGAGGCTTGTTGTGGTGGAGGTGCCTGTTTCGGCAACGTGAGCGCCTGATTGCCAGCCTGCGAGGAGTATGCCCGCGGACGCCAAGGCCGTTGCCATTGCTGCCCGGATTCTCACCAGTCGAACCTTTCGTAGTGCAGTTGTTCTGTGGGTACCCCGGCGGCCTGTGCGTCCTGGACCACTTTGTCGGCCCAGCCAGCAGGACCGCAGACGTAGACGTCGGCGTTGGCCACGTCCGACACATAGGAGCGGAGCGTGAAACGGGCTTGGACGGCTGATTCCGGCAGCCATTCGTTGGGGCTTGCGGAGCGTGGGCCGGTCAGGTGGAAGAGCGTTGCGCCGCGGGCTCGGCAAAGGGCCATGATCTCCTGACCTAGGAAGAGCTCTGATTCGTCGTGTCCGCGCAGCAAGACCGTTGCATTGCCGGGCTCAAATGGGGTGGATTCCAGCAGCGACCGCAGAGGCGTGATGCCAATGCCGGCGCCGATCATCACCACTCTGTTGCGGGACCGGGCGGCGGTGCTGAACATCCCATAGGGTCCCTCAAGGGCGACCCTGGTGCCGGGCCTGAGGCGGGCCAGCCGGGCCGATCCGTCGCCCAGGTTTCGGACGGTGATACGGAGTTTGGCCGCCGTAGTGCCCGTGGCCGGAAATGGCTCCGCGGACAGGCTGAAGGGGTGCGGCTGCCACCAGAACCCGGGAGCCAGGAACCTCCAGATGAAGAATCTCCCGCCGCTGCCTGCCAGCGATTCGAGGTGCAGTCCGGTCATTTCGATGGTGAACACGTCCGGTGCCACGCGCACTATGCGGCTGACCGTGAGTTGATGCCGGGCTGTCGCCGCGAGTGGCTGGTAAATCCTGAAGAACAGGAGCGCCGCGCCCGTTCCGATGCAGATTGCCAGCCAATACCAGCGCTGCCAGGTTCCTTCGGCAAAGAGTCCGCCAACACTGAACTGGTGGGGAATGGCCGTTGCCACTGCTGCGTACGTCAGGAGATGGATCAGGTACCAGAATTCGTAAGGAAACTTGCGACGGATACCCACCAGCGAGGTCACCACCACGGCGATGAACAGCGCCATCGCGACGAACGCGAGCCACATATCCGGCACGTTGACCCACAGGGACACGGCTTCGCTGACTGGGTCAAGCCCTTCCGCGGCGCCATACCCAACGGCGATGAAGATCCCATGTGCCAGCAGCAGGTAAAGCGCCGGCTTGCCCAGTGTTTTGTGGATCCCAAGAGCACGGTCATGCCCGATTGTGTTGTCGATCAGCGGGATCCGGGCCGCGAGAAGCAGCATGAGGAGGACCACGTCCATGCCGACCAAACCGGCCACGATTCCCAGGCCTGTCGCGCTTCCGGCAAAGGAGGAGAACCCGCCTGCGCCGCCGTCTGCGAGCCACAAGGCGACCGCGACCACCGGGGACACCCACGCGAGGAAACCCAGAAGGTCGGCCCGGGCCAGCCGCCGTCGGGCTTGCACCCGAAAGGGTTCGACGGCGGCTGGTGGCGTCAGTGGGCCCGGCGCCGAGGACTGTTCAGCACCGGAAACACGTGAAAGGAGCGATGTCATGATCCAAGACTCGCCAAGCATCCTTTCGTTCTGCTGTGAAAGGGGCTTGTGAGGGCTTATGATTCCTGATTGGTCTTAATTTGGCCTGGCCCGTAGAATAGTTAGGCGCTAGGTAGTGCGGATCGTGTGCAATTGCTCCGGTTGGCGGTGAGGTCAGTCTGACTGACATCCCGATGGCCGGTAGTTAGGGGCTCAAGTTGCGTGCATTCCTGTATTCGCCCGGTATCCCAGGATCTGTTCCAGTGTTTATCACTGTCCGGTTCTGGGGCCCAACCTTCTTCGCCGTACTTGATGCGGAAACTACCGAAATGGTATGGATCGGACGCGAACGCTGCCTGTCGCACGGTAACGCAGGAACATCTGCACACCGTTACATTCAATCTTTGGAGGAGAGTCATGGCAGCACACTGCCAAGTGACCGGGGCCGAGCCGGGCTTTGGACACAGCATTTCGCACTCGCACCGCCGCAACAAGCGTCGGTTCGACCCGAACATTCAGAAGAAGCGCTACTGGGTTCCGTCCCTGCGCCGTAACGTCACGCTGACCCTGTCAGCCCGTGGCATCAAGACAATCGACGTACGCGGCATCGACTCTGTCGTCGCCGACATCCTGGCACGAGGAGTAAAGCTCTAATGGCAAAGGACAAGGACGTACGTCCGATCATCAAGCTGAAGTCCACTGCGGGCACGGGTTACACCTACGTAACGCGCAAGAACCGTCGTAACGATCCTGACCGTCTGGTCTTGAAGAAGTACGACCCCAAGATCCGCCAGCACGTCGAATTCCGAGAGGAGCGCTAAACACATGGCAAAGAAGTCCAAGATTGCTCGCAACGAGCAGCGCAAGGTCATTGTTGAGCGTTACGCTGCCAAGCGTCTCGAACTGAAGAAGACCCTGGTTGACCCCAACGCGACTGACGAAGCACGCGAAGCTGCACGCCTCGGCCTGCAGAAGCTGCCCCGCAACGCCTCCCCGATCCGTCTGCGTAACCGCGACCAGATCGACGGCCGTCCCCGCGGCACCTTCCAGAAGTTCGGTATCTCCCGTGTTCGCTTCCGCGACATGGCTCACCGCGGTGAGCTCCCGGGTATCACCAAGTCTTCCTGGTAATCACGAAGCTCTGAAAGGGCCGGCAACCGTTATGGTTGCCGGCCTTTTCTGCGTTTAAGCGTGCTTGTCCTGGACCCGGGGGGTGGAGTGGTGCCGTCCCGCGGGGCGGGGGTCATCCTCTGCGCGCTCGCTCGTGCCTCGCTTGGACGCGCGCTGCCGGATGACCCCGCCCCCGGTTGTTCTCTCACATCGTCGGTGTTTTCGAGCATCCTTCTCTCACATCCGGATGTGTTTGGACCGTTCTTCTCTCACAT